>CAZRXE010000741.1:0-5666 GCA_964603695.1 uncultured Heliomicrobium sp. | reverse complement strand
CGATGAAGCCGCCGGGCTTGCCGAAGCATTGGGCGATGCTTCAGGACTTGCGCTCGCTGACGGTGATGCTGCCGGGGAAGCCGCCGGGCTGGGAGCCGTAATCGGCTGCGAAGCCGGTGCGCTGTCTCCAACCACCGAGCTAACGCCAAATCCCGGCATCGAGAACATCAGCGCCAGGAACATGAAAATCCCAGCCAGGATAGCGGTCGCCTTTTCAAGAGGTTTTTGCGGACCGCGCGGACCAAACGCGGATTGCGCACCGCCGCCGCCGAAAGCGCCAGCGACATCGCCCCCCTTGCCGGATTGCAGCAACACGGCAAGGATCAAAAAAATGCACGTCAGAACGAAAATGACTTTGAGGATGTAGTACAGAATCAAGGTTCTTTACCTGCCAAACAATTGCGAATTGAACTTGGAGTTACCGGTCGTAATTGACAATGCGCGAGAAACTTTCGGCTTCCAAACTCGCCCCTCCGACCAACGCGCCGTCAATGTCATTTTCTCGCATCAACTCGGAGATGTTTTCCGGCTTCACGCTTCCGCCGTAAAGAATCCGCAGATCATTTGCGGCGTTCGTGTCAAACGTCTGGTAAATCCATTGACGAATGAACGCATGTATTTGTTGAGCTTGAGTAGGTGTCGCGGTGCGACCAGTGCCAATTGCCCATACCGGTTCGTAAGCCAGCACTATACGGATGGCCTCCGAGGCTGTCAACTCAGCCAAACTGTCTTTAAGTTGCGTGGCCACAACTTTTTCCGCGTTGCCCGCGTCGCGTTCTTCCAGCGTTTCGCCAACGCAAACAATGGGCGTTAAACCGGATTGAAAAGCCGCCCGCAGCTTGCGATTGACCACTCCATCAGTGTCACCGTACATCGAACGGCGCTCCGAATGGCCGATTATCGTATGCGAGCAACCTGCGTCCTTGAGCATATCGCCGCAGACTTCGCCTGTGTGGGCACCATGTTTGAGTTCGGCGGAAAGGTTTTGCGCCGAAACTTTGATATTTGATCCTTCCAGCCGGTCGGCCACGGATTTGAGCGCCGTAAATGGCGGCGCGATGATGACTTCGCAGTGATTGGCATTGGCGACCAGCGGTTTCAACGCAGTGGCCGTGGCCACCGCTTCGCCGATCAACTTAAACATTTTCCAGTTTCCAGCAATGATTGGTTTGCGCATTTTGTCAGTGGTTGATTGTCAGTGGTCAGTCGTCACCGACCACTGACGATGAGATTTACTTTTCGGTTAGTGCGGCGACGCCGGGCAAGACATCTCCGGCCAGCAACTCCAGTGTTGCACCGCCGCCAGTAGAAATATGGGTGATTTTGTCGGCCAGACCGGATTCGTGAATGGCCGCGACGCTGTCGCCGCCGCCGATGATCGAAGTGGCGTGGTTTTGTTCTGAGGCTTCGGCAACGGCTTTGGCCACCGCGCGCGTGCCTTGATCGAAAGGCGCTTTCTCGAACATGCCCATCGGGCCGTTCCAGATGATGGTTTGCGCCGAGGCGATGACTTCGGCATACGCCGTCTGCGACGCTTCGCCAATGTCCAGACCCATCATCGCCGCCGGAGTTTCGGCCACGCTGACGGTTTTGGCGCTGGCGGCATCGTTGGGGCTGTTGGCGACTACGTGATCAACCGGCAACAGCAGATTGACGTTGCGCTCTTTGGCCTGTGCTTCCAATTGGCGCGCCAAATCCAGCTTGTCGTCTTCGACCAGGGATTTGCCGATTTCCAAACCTTGCGCTTTCAAAAAGGTATAAGCCATTGCGCCGCCGATCAGCACGGCGTCGGCGGATTTGAGCAGGTTTTCGATGACTTGAATCTTGTCCGAAACTTTCGCGCCGCCCAGAATCACGACAAAAGGCCTGCGCGGATTGCTCAAGGTTTCGACCAAATAGCGCAATTCTTTTTCCATCAAGAAACCTGCCGCCGCCTGACTGACGAATTTCGTCATGCCTTCGGTCGAAGCGTGCGCACGGTGCGCGGTGCCGAAAGCGTCGTTGACGTAAATGTCGCACAGCGACGCGAGCTTTTCGGCAAAGCCAGAATCGTTGCCTTCTTCTTCGGCATAAAAGCGCAGGTTTTCGAGCAAGGCGATTTCGCCGTCTTTCAAACCGTCCACGACTTTCGCGGCTTCGTCGCCGATGCAGTCCGTGGCGAACGCAATCGGAGTTTCGAATACTTTGGCCAGATGATCGGCCACCGGTTTGAGCGAATACTTCGGATTGCGTTGTCCTTTCGGACGACCGAGGTGCGAAGCCAGAATGACGCGCGCGCCTTTGTCCACGGCGAATTGAATGGTCGGAATGGCCGATGTGATGCGAGTGTCATCGGCGACTTTGCCGTCTTCGAGCGGCACGTTGAAATCCACGCGGATGAAAACCCGCTTCCCGGCAAGATCAAGATCACGAATTGAAAGCTTAGGCATGGTTCTTTCCCAGAGTTCCTTCTCGGTTTGAATTTTGTTTCGAGTGAATGGATTGAAATGGTCTTTGTGAAGTAAGCCGGAAGTTAC
Organism: uncultured Heliomicrobium sp.; assembly: GCA_964603695.1. GTDB lineage: Bacteria > Acidobacteriota > Blastocatellia > RBC074 > RBC074 > RBC074. The sequence continues at coordinate 3,150 of CAZRXE010000741.1, read as the reverse complement.
CATAACCTTTTCGGTTGAGCAAAACCGCCCTCTCGTTCACTCGAATTCATCCGGAAACTATGCGCGATAACGTCTTTCCGCCTCTTCAATCGGGTAATCGTTGGCGCTCATGTCGCGGCGGCGCATCAGGCCTTCTTCGTCAAATTCCCAATGTTCGTTGCCGTGCGTGCGGAACCATTGACCGCCGGCGTCGCGCCACTCGTATTCAAACCGCACCGAGATGCGATTGTCCGTGAACGCCCACAACTCTTTCATTAATCTGTAATCGAGTTCCTTCGCCCATTTGCGGCGCAGGAACTCTTTGATGGCTTCGCGTCCGATGAAAAACTCCGTGCGGTTGCGCCATTCGGAATCCGGCGAATAAGCCAGCGCAACTCGCTCAGGGTCACGCGAATTCCAGGCATCTTCGGCGGCTTGGACTTTGGCGCGTGCGGTTTCCAGCGTGAATGGTGGTTTCAGGATTGGTATGGGCACGAGCACTCCTTATTTGTTTTTGAGTCGTTCAAGCTCGGCTTCGAGTTGGGCGACGTGTTCGTAAAGCGGCGCGTTCAACTTGCTTATTTCTTCGATGGTGTAACGCGGCGTAATGTGTTGCGGACAGTTCCAGTCAAACGCTTCCAGATGCAAAACCATCGCGCGTTCGACCTGCGCTTCGTAACTCTTGTCCTGCAACTGCGCAATCAGGTCAGGCGAGTCTTTGGCTTCGACGATTTCGATGCGAGCGAAAATTTTCAGCCGCTGACGATTGGCGTAATCCATCAGGATCAAGGCGGCTTTGTCGTTGCGCGTCAGGTTGCCGACGCTGACGTATTGCATATTGCCGCGAAAGTCCGCATAGGCCAGCGTCCGCTGATCCAGCACTTTCAAAAAGCCTTTCGGCCCACCGCGAAACTGCACATACGGGAATCCGCTTTCACCCACCGTCGTCAGATAAAAGCCGTCGCGTTCAGCGATGAACTCGGCTTCAGCCTCGCTGATTTCATTGCCGCGCGTCATCACTTCCATCCGCGCGTAAGATTTGCGCGAGCCGTATTTTTGCTGCTGCGCTTTGACGCTTTCAGAAAAAGCAATCTCTGCAAAATTCTTAGCCATAACTTTGTTCGTTGAACGGCTTCGCTGCCGAAGCGGCGAGGCCGTTTGTTTGAGTTGATCGTTTATTTGAGTCGAATTGAAGTTAGATGACTTTCCCGGCGGCCAGCGCGACCTTCGGGAAATCCACAACGGTTTGCGCGATGTGGTTGAAATAGTTGGTGAAGATGTTCAGCGCCACGTTGGCGATGATTTCCGTGATTTCGCCGTCGCTGTAACCAGCGGCGCGCACGGCTTGCACTTCGCTGTCGAGCAGTTCGCCGCGTTTGACGACGATCTGGTGCGCGAACTTCAGCGCGGCATCAACCTTCGGATCGGTGGAACCGGCGTGGCGGCTGGAGACGAGTTCGTTTTCGTTCAAGCCGACCATCTTGCCGATGGCGGTGTGCGCCGACAGGCAGTATTCGCAACTGTTGGCGTCGGCCACGGTCAGGGCGATTTGTTCGCGCAGCTTCGCGTTGAGCAATCCGCCGCCGAGCGCGCCGCTGAAGTTCAAATATGCTTCGAGCGCCGCGGGCGAGTTGGCGTAAGTGCGCATCAGGTTCGGAACCATCCCGATTTTGGCCTTTACGCCGTCCAGTAATTCTTTGGCTTTGCCGGTCGCTTCTTTCGGGTCAATTGCAGTCAGTCTTGGCATTTTCTCTTCTCCTGTTGTGTCGTTCGTCCAGGCAATCAATTCATCAACCCATCGGCGCTTTGCCTTGCTGACGAACCGTTTGCCTTGCGATTTGCTTAAGTGCATTCATCGTGCCGTTGGACAAAACTGCGGCTATTCGACTGCCGGACAATGACTTGACCTGTTTTGAGGCTTTTGCGATTCGTCACGAAATCTCGTTGGGTAACGAGATGCCGCGTTCTCAATCACGAAAGTTCGTATAAAGTGGCGCTATGAAACTCGAATCCCTGCAAGCGGTGTTGTTGACGATAGCCCAAGAGCGTTCGGTGGAAACCGTGCTGCAAAAAATCGTTGACGGTTTGGTTGCGCAACCGGGCGTGGCATTGGCTCGGTTGTGGCTGAAAGGCGCGGGCGATATTTGCGCTCGCTGTCCGATGCGGTTGGAGTGCCCGGATCAAAGCGAATGTTTGCATTTGATGGCCAGTGCGGGAACGCCGACCAAAATCGGCGTTGAAGATTGGTCGCGGCTGGATGGTGATTTTCGACGCTTCCCGCTGGGCGTTCGCAAGATCGGCAAAATCGGCGCGACGGGCGAACCGCTGTTACTGTCGAACCTTGCAAACGAAAGCGGCTGGATTGTGCGCCCGAAGTGGGCGGAAAGTGAAGGCATTCAATCCTTCGCCGGACAGCCGCTGATCTTTCGCGGGGAGATTTTGGGTGTGCTGGCCGTCTTCAGTCGCCGGTCTTTGGAGCAGCAGGAATTCGATTGGCTGCGGATGTTCGCAGATCATGCAGCCGTCGCGCTGGCCAACAGCCGCGCGTTTGCTGAGATCGAGCGGCTGCGCGAACAACTAAAACTCGAAAACGATTACCTGCGCGAAGAGGTCAAACAAGAGCGGCTGTTCGGCGACATCATCGGCCAAAGCGCGGCGCTTGAAAAAGTGCTGGATCAAATCACGCTGGTTGCGCCCAGCGATGCCAACGTGCTGGTGCTGGGCGAATCCGGCACGGGCAAGGAGTTGGTCGCGCGCGCCATTCACGAACGCAGCCGGCGCGCCGATGGGCCGCTGGTCAAAGTCAATTGCGCTTCGATTCCGCGCGATTTGTTTGAAAGCGAATTTTTCGGTCACGTGCGCGGCGCATTCACCGGCGCGATTCGCGACCGCGTGGGACGGTTTCAACTGGCCGACGGCGGCACGCTGTTTCTGGATGAAGTCGGCGAAATCCCGTTGGATTTGCAAAGCAAGCTGCTGCGCGTTTTGCAGGAAGGCACGTTTGAACGCGTCGGCGAAGAGAAAACCCGGCGCGTCAATGTTCGTGTGGTTGCGGCAACCAATCGCGATTTGCGCGACGAAATTGCTGCGGGACGATTTCGCCAGGATTTGTTTTTTCGTTTGAGCGTGTTTCCGATTGAACTGCCGCCGCTGCGCGAACGCCGCGCAGAC
>CAZRXE010000740.1:0-4134 GCA_964603695.1 uncultured Heliomicrobium sp. | reverse complement strand
ATTGCCGCCCTCGCATTTCTCGCACTTTGGAGGACACCTCTACTGCGTAGAAATCGCGCTCCTTGCTGTGTTTTCAATGATCTAGCGAACCGGGAACCCGGAAACTACAGGTAAGTAAGTACCTACTTACCACACCGCCGTTCAGTCCGGCAAGGGAAGAAGTAAGTGGACACTTACTTCTTCCGAAAAAATGGGCGCTACAGAATTTTGAATGGGTAGGGCTGTTACTGGACGCGAGTTATGTTGCCTGACTGACTTCGCGTGCGGCGCGGTAGCCTGATTGCAATGCGCCGTTCATCCAGCCGGGCCAGGGTGAAAGGTGGTCGCCGGCGAAATGCACGCGGCCTTCGGGGCGGGCGAAATGCTGCAGCCACGATTCCATTTGGCCGGATTTGAACCAGGCGTAAGCGCCGCGCGACCATTCTTCCTGATCCCAGCAGACGGAAGCGCCGCCTTCGTAGTTTTGGGCGAGGCCCGGCAAAAACTGCTCCACGTGTTTGACCGTTAGTGCCAGCCGTTCGGCGGCGGGCATTGCCGCCAGCTTCCGTGCTTTTTCTCCGGCGACGTATGCTTCCAGCAGGCCGCGCGTGCCGGGCAGGTAATGGGCCTTGTCGTAAGCCGTCATAATCGGCAAATCCGTGGTTGCTGAACCGGTCAAGCCTTCGTCCAGCCAGAAGCGTCGGCGCGTTTGCAAGAAGACGCGCACCACCGAAGTGTTGCCGAGTTGCGCGATAACTTGTTGTTTGCCGGAGGAAAAGCCGGGCGAGACTTCGACGGTTTTCAGCACCGAAAACGGAATGGCGCAGATCAAATAGTCCGCCGTGAAGTTTTGATGAATGTCGGATTGCCGGCAAGTCACCCGCACGCCGCGTGCGTTTTGTTCAATCCGCACCGCCGGCAGGCCGTAATGAATCCTGTCGCCGAGTTTGGCGGCAAAGGCTTTGGTAAAAGTGTCGCTGCCGCCGCGAATGAAAAAGGCTTGTTTCAGCGTGGCGCGCAGGGCGGCTTCGCGCAGCAGGTTCAAGGCGGAAGTCGCGTCCGCGCCATCTCCCAACTGGTCGGCCAGGCCGAGTTTCAGGATTTCCGTCGCGCCGGGCGAAGCGCCTTGTTGCCGCAAAAACTCGGCAAAGGAAACCCGGTCAAACCGATTCAGCGAGGCCGACGGCCAGCCCGCGCTTTCCAAATCGCCGAGTTCGCGCAGCACCGGCGTGACGTATTTCGCCCACATCGCCGCACGAGACAGCCCTTTTTCATCGGCATTCAGTTCCAACGGCCAATCCACCGGACTGCCCGGTTTGAGCAGGACGCGCTTGCCGCGCAAATGGTAAAGCGCCGCGCCGTTGGTGGATTCCATAGGTTCGAGCGCCACGCCCAGCAGCTTCAGGTATTTCATCGTCCAGGCATGATTGTCGAAAACATTGGTCGCGCCTGCTTCGGCGTATAAACCTTCGGGATAATCGTCGCGCAACGTCCAGACGCGCCCGCCGCTGCGGTTGCGGGCTTCCAGCACCGTGACATCGTGACCAGCTAGAATGAGTTCATAAGCGGCGACCATTCCCGCCAAGCCAGCGCCCAGGACGATAACTTTTTTGCCGCCGCTTTGCCTGAATTCGTTGTTTTCGTTGGGTTTGAGAGTCGAGAACGCAGCCACTGCCAGGCTGCGTTTCAAAAATGATCTGCGATTGATTGATTCAAACATACTGGGATCCTTTCGATCCGATTTTAGCGGACTTTCTTGTGCCTGTCGGTATCGCTGTATATGATGCCGGAAATTTACAACCTGGAGGCTCTCAATGAAACGAATCGCAGTTCTGACGGGACTGTTGCTCTTCGGCGCACTTTCCGTGGCAATCGCGCGGCAACAGCAACCGGCAAGTCTGGAAATCTCAAATGTCAAAGACAATCTGTATATGATTTCCGGCGCGGGCGGCAACACCGCCGCATTCATCACCGACAAAGGCGTCGTCGTGGTGGACACCAAGCTCCCCAACAACGGGCCGGGCATTCTGGACAAGATCAAATCAGTCACGCCCAAACCCGTGATGATGGTCATCAACACGCATACGCACGGCGACCACGTCGGCAGCAACAGCGCCTTCACCGGCACGGTCGAATTCGTGGCGCAGGAAAACTGCAAAGCGAGCATGGAAAAGATGCCCGCGTTTCAGCCCGAAGAAGGCAAGAAATTTTTGCCGTCCAAAACCTACAAAGACAAGCTCAGTTTGTTCGGCGGCAAAGACAAGATTGATTTGTATTACTTCGGTCGCGGACACACGGGCGGCGACAGCTTCGTGGTCTTTCCCGCGCTGAAGGTCATGCATTCCGGCGATATGTTCGCCTTTGCCAAAGGGCTGCCGATCATTGACATCAACAACGGCGGCAGCGGCGTGGATTACCCGAAGAGTCTGGCGAAAGCGGCGGCAGGCATCAAAGATGTGGAATCCGTCATTCCGGGTCACTCGCCGGTCATGCCCTTCAGCGAGTTCAAAGAGTATGGTGAATTTATGGCCGCCGTGCTGGCCTCCGCCGAACAGGCCAAGAAAGACGGCAAGACTGTTGACCAGGCAGTGGCTGATTTCAAACTGCCGGAAAAATTCAAAGCCTACAATTTGGGTCGCCTGAAACCTGCCATTAACTCCATCTACTCCGAGTTGAAATAATCGTGGTTGGATCAAAACCGCTTCGCGTGGCGCTGCTGATCGTGACGTTTCTCTGGTCGGCAGCGCACGTCCTCGCTCATCCCGCGCCGTACAGTTACCTGAATCTGCGGCTCGATCAAAGCCGGTCGCCCAATCCTCTTGAAGTTTCGTTGGTCGTTCACGTCATTGATCTGGCGCACGAATTGAATATCGAGCCACCCGAATCGCTGCTGGATTCATCGCTGGCGAAAGCAAAGAAGGACGTCATTCAAAGCTTGTTGCGACCTCGGTTGTCGTTGGCGGCCGACGGGCAGCAAATGGAATTCGACTTGGCGGACATCGAAGCGATTCCCGATCAACAGGCACTGGCGTTGAAGCTGCGCTTTCAAATGAAGGCGATTCCTGTCGCGCTCAATGTTCAATGCGCGCTGTTTCCTTACGATTCGCAGCATCAAACCTTTCTGAACTTTTACGAAGACGACGCGCTTACGCATCAGGACATTGCAGATAAAAATCATTACAGTTTTGAATACTTCATCGGCGGTGCGAGCGATTGGCGAAGCAGGTTGACGGTGGTGAAGAGATTTTTGTTCAGCGGAATCGAGCACATCTTCACCGGACCGGATCACATTTTGTTCATCATGGGCTTGTTGTTGTTGGGCGGAAGTCTGCGGCGCTTGCTGTTGATCGTGACGGCGTTCACCGTCGCGCACAGCGTGACATTGACGCTGGCCGCGCTCGGCTTGCTCGATCCGCCCGCGCGTTGGATCGAACCGGCCATCGCGCTGAGCATTGTTTACGTCGGCATTGATAACCTGATGGTCGGCCAGACCGGGCGCGATATGCGCTCGTGGATAGCGTTTTTCTTCGGTTTCGTTCACGGGTTCGGCTTCGCCGGCGTGCTGCGGGAATTCGGATTGCCGCGCGGGGCGCTGGGGTGGTCGCTGTTTTCGTTCAACCTGGGTGTCGAAGTCGGGCAGGTTTGCATTGTAGTGGTTACGGCTTCGTTGCTGGCGATGTTGCGCCGCCGCCGACCTGACTTGGCCAGTCGCGTTGCAGCCGTCGGTTCAGTGGTGGTGATTCTGGCCGGAAGTTATTGGTTCATTCAGCGTGTGTTTTTTCAACATTGACGAGAGGAGAATTCATGAAAACACTTTACGATCCCATCGAACCTTATCAGCAGGGCCGGCTGAAGGTTTCCGAAATTCACGAACTCCATTACGAACAGTGCGGCAATCCCAACGGTCAGCCGGTTGTCTTTTTGCACGGCGGGCCGGGCGGAGGATTGTCTGAAAAGTATCGCTGCTTTTTCGACCCGCAGGCGTATCGCATTGTGTTGTTCGATCAGCGCGGCTCAGGTCAGAGTACGCCGCACGCTTCGCTGGAAGACAACACGACCTGGCATCTGATCGCGGACATCGAACAACTGCGCCAGCATCTGGGCATTAAAAAATGGATGGTCTTCGGCGGTTCGTGGGGCAGCACTCTGGCGTTG
>CAZRXE010000739.1:0-2467 GCA_964603695.1 uncultured Heliomicrobium sp. | reverse complement strand
AGAAACAGTCGGACGGGATCACCATTCAGACGCAGATTGTGCAGGGCGAACGCATTGTTTATCAAAGCCAGTGGCTGCCTGCCGATGAACGCGCGCTTGCCAAGGACAAAATCTCCGTGGAAATCGGCGGTGAATTGAAATTGAACACGATCAAGCCGGGACTTTTTGAGCTGCGCGTGCTGGTCAAAGACGGCAAAACGGCGCAACCGTTGAAGCGCGCCGCGCTTTTCGGCGTTGAACCGTAAATATTACTTGGCTGTGTTCTTTGCTTTTTCGTTCAGCCGCAAAATCATTTCCCGTACTCTGTCCGGGTCGGGAATGTCTTTGGACTCTTTGATGTAAAGTTCCAATTCGGCGGCGGCGGCGGCAAAGCGCAATTGCTTTTCATAAATTCCCGCCAAATAAAAATGCGCTTCGGCAGCGGCTGCTCCGCCTACCTGCAAAGCTTTCCTGAAAGCGGCTTCCGCTTCGGTCAGTTGTTTGTGTTGCCGAAAGGCGATGCCAAGCATCATTTGGGTGTTGGCATTTGTCGGGCTTAAGCCGGCGGCCCTTTTCAAGGAATCAACCGCTTCTACCAATTTGTCCAGTTTAAGGTACGCAACACCCAGAGCGTAGTAACTGCCGGCGGCACGCGGATTGACCTTTACGGCGTGTAACAACACGGGCAGACCTTCCTGGTAAAGTCCGGCTCTGACCTGTTCCTTGCCGAGCAGTTCCAACGCCTGGAAATAGTCGGGAAAAATATCCAGCGCCTGTTTCAGGGCGGCGACTGCTGTTTCTCCGTGCCCTTCGCGAAAATTCTTTGCGCCTTGTTCATAAAGCGCGCGCGCTTTCTCCGGGACGTTTTGGACAAAGACGACTTCGCCGCGCGGTTCAGCGGATTTGTTCGGCCTGAATTTCAGCACAATGTCCAATTGGTGGGTTTCGCTGCCTCCCGGACGCACGCGTACCGCCTGTAATTCGATCCAGCCAGTTTCGTATTCCTGATAAGGCGTTCCCGTTGTTTCGACGCGAAACTGATAGCGCCCCGGACTCAGGCCGCGAATGAAAAACTGCCCGCTTCCGTCCACGAAGATGGTTCGGATCGGCTGGAAGTTTTCGTCAATCGCTAGCACTCGTACATTGGCAACGCTGCGCCCGGACGTATCGCGCACTGTCCCGATGATGACGAATTTCTGGAAAGAGAACGAAGGGAAGAGTAGGCTCAGCAGAAAAATAGGAAGCAACATAATGCGCACCTCGCAGTGCCCGCGTCATCAAGGGTTTTTGACGGGGTCTTTGATCTTGACGTCATCCGCCTGGGTGTTGAATCGCTGGTAGTTGGTGAACTCGAAGACCACGTCCCAATTCAACCCGTCGAATAAATCCGTGCGCCCACCGGCATTCATTCGAATCAAACCGGGAACCCAGCTTCCATCCAATTGGCGATTTTGCTGGTAAATCAACGCCGCCTCGTCGCGGGGCGCAGCCGATTGAACCAGATCGAAAGCCGCCGCCGACGCCGGCCAGCCTTCCAATCGCATCAGCACTTTGTCGGCGCTGTCAATCCACACCGTGCCGACCAGTCCGGCGATATAACGGTGATTAGCCGCCAATGTCGTTCCTGCGCGGTGACGATAATTGAGTACAATCATTTCCCGCCCGCCGATTTTTTCGGTGCGCGGCGAGAAGAACTCACACGAACGCAAAATGGTCGAAACATTGATAGACACATAACCGGTTTTGCCGGCGTAAATCCCCGTAACTCCGGCGGAAACATAGCCGCCAGTCTCTTCATTGGAGTTTGCTTCCGCCTTCGGAGAAGACTTCTGTTTTTCAGCCTCCTCCAATTGCTTGGCCGCCCGCTTGCGTTCATCGGATACAGTGCGCGAAGGCGTTCCATTCCGGCTAAGCGTGATGAGGACGTGTTCGCCCCGAATCGGATAAGCCTCGTAAACGTGTTCTTGTAGGTAAACGGAATTTCCCTGGTTGTTTAACACGCGATGGGTTTTCTTTAGATGGTAAGTGAAATCCAGCAGGTTCTTGTGCAGCGCCGCGCCGTTGGCATCTGCTTGGCGTAGCAATTCAACATATTCCGACGCAAGCGGCGGAACGGGAGACAGCGTGGCGGCGGCCAGTTTGGTTTCGTCGGTAGCGCCTCGATTTGAAGAAGCATCTGTTTCTCCCACCGCACCACTAGGCATTGAAGCCGGAGCGATTTCAGCGGTGGTAGTTTGGGTCGCTGCTACATGTTGCGCGGCTTGTGCTTTTTCCTTTTCCTTCAAATTGGCGATCATCGCCTTGATTTGGGCAGGGTCTTTAACGTTTTTGCTTTCTTTTAGGAATAGCTCAAGCTCCTGCCAGGCTTCGCGGTAACGTTCCAGCTTGTTATAAAGCCCGGTCAAATAGTAATGAGCCTCCGCTGCCGCCGGCCCGCCGAGTTGCAACGTTTTTTTGAAAGCGACTTCTGATTTATCGAATTCGCCGC
>CAZRXE010000738.1:0-2012 GCA_964603695.1 uncultured Heliomicrobium sp. | reverse complement strand
GCAGTACAGTTAAGCGTGCCGTAAATCCGCCATTTAGACTTTCTTGTTTTGAATTTGCGGCCTGATGTTGGGGCGCACGTAAAACTCTTTGGTGTTCTCTTCGCGCTCCGGCGCTCCGGTCAGTTCGGTGATGATTTTTGTGACATCCGCGCATTGCGGCCCCTGAACGCCTTCCACCTTCATCTCCATTTCGCCGGTCTGCGGGTCAATCGTGAAATTGATTTCGGGCATGAGTTCACTCCTTCTTCAGTAACGAACCTTGATCTTCACAATTCCGCCTTCGGTAATGCGATTAATCGTTCCGCGCAGACGTGTCGCCACCTTGCTGACGACGCGCTCGTTGTAGGCAGCGCGAAGCCGTGGGATGAACTGGCCATTGAGTACACAGTGTCCATCAAGGTCGTCAATGATGGGCATGTACTCGCCATTCCCGGAACGCTGAAAGCCGATGTCACCGTAATGATTTCCGATCTTGTCGCGCGGGATGATGATGTCGGCTCGTTGGTGAAGCTGCTCCGAGTAGTAAATCCCCATCGCCAGACTCTCGCCTTGATTGATCTCCTTGCAGCCGATGTCTTCCAGCGCGCCGACCAACAGCTCGCGGTCTTTGAAGACGACTTCCGTGAACGTCATGTACTTGCTCATTGATGCTGCCTCCTTCGGTTGATGAGTTGGTGGATCACATCTCCAGCGCGCGCGCCGCCGGCATTCGCCCGCTGATCGGCCTGACGCTGGAGCCTCCGGCGCAAATCGCCATGTGATCCTTGGCCCAATTTCGCAACGATTCGACCTGCTCACGCTTGATGACGCTCGTAGGTTGAATCTGCCGGGCACGCTCGGCGATGTCCGTCGTCGTCACCTCGCGCTCGCCGTCCATAAACGCGCGAAGCAATCCGGCTTTGACCGCCGCTTCAATCTCCGCGCCGGAAAAGCCTTCGGTGGCTTCTGCCAGCTCATCCAAATCAAACCCATCGGCATCGCGTTCTCGTTTGCGCAGATGAACGGCGAAGATTTCGCGCCGGTCTTCCAGGGTTGGCAAATCAACGAAGACGATGTGCGAGAAGCGTCCCTGACGGGTTTGTTCCGCCGCCAACCCACGAACGTCGTTCGCAGTGCCGATCACGAAGACATCCGACTGTTCCTGCATCCAGTTCAGCAGATACGCGATGGTCCGCGCTGTCTCTCCGCCGTCCGTCCTGGCGGATGACTCAAGCCCGCCGACGGCTTTCTCAAACTCGCTGATGCCGAGAATGCCTTTGAGCGTGGTGGCGATGGAAAGAGCGCGTTTGATCGTCATTGCCGACGAACCGATCACGCCGCCGCCTTCGCCCATCACGCTGCCGAAATCGAGATCAAGGAGCGATTTGCCCAGCACCGACGAAGCTATCTTTTTGGTCAGGTCTTTGCCGCAGCCTGGCAAGCCAACCATCAGCAATCCCTTCATTGGCTCGACTCCATAGGCTCGCGCCGCCGGGGTGAAGGTGGCTGCCGCTTCAGTCAGGATGTGGCGCAGATTGTGATACCCACCGAGATGGTCCGCCGGTTCGGCGTGCGTGTAGTTGAGCGCACCTGTCCCTTTGATGACCGACTTCTTTTCGTCCAGGATGACCGGCAGCGCATCTGCCGTCAGGCCGTTGCCGCTGATGATGGCTTTCGCCAGAACATTCTCGATGTCGGTTTCGGTCAGGCCGAGCAATGCCTGCACAAGTTGTTCCTGTGTGCGGTCGTCAACGACAACGCGCACATCGCCGTCACGCAGGCTTTGCATCTGTACAGACAGCATCGCCGTCACTTCGTGCTCATTGGGCAAAGCCAGTTCGATGACCTTGATCTCTTTTTCCAACGCGGCGATGTCGGGAAAATTCCGTTCGACGAACAGGACGTTGATGTGCCGCCCTTTGATCTCCCAGGCAAGTTCGCGAACCCGCCGGACAAGCACCGGGTCTTCCTGACCATAAGGCGCAAGGTATGGACTGTAATCGCACAGCACAAACAGCCCCTTCTTTTGTTTT
>CAZRXE010000737.1:0-8895 GCA_964603695.1 uncultured Heliomicrobium sp. | reverse complement strand
GAGCGCTTTGCAGGGACCGCACCAGGTGGCACTGAAGCTAACCAGCACTGGGGTGGAGGATCTCAAGACCTCATTCTCGAAATTTTGATCGGTAAATGTGTGTACGTTGCTACTTGCCATGGTTATTGATTCCTTTTGTTGGGATGGTTGTTGGGACAGGCGCGTGGCCGGGCCGGCGGGTGATGGCACGTGCCGTCCGCCGGCCCGGCAAGAGCGCCTGGCTTAGTTGTGATGATTGGCTAAGATTGACGCGCCGCCTCTTCCATCTTCTTGCGCAGGCTCAAGGGGCGCATGTCGGTCCAGACTTCTCTGATGTAGTCCAGACATTCTTGTTTAGTGCCCTGTTTGCCGGCATCACTCCAACCAGGCGGGTTTTCGCGCTCCGCCTGCCAGATCGAATACTGCTCTTCGTGGTTGACCACAACCTTGTAGGTGTAAGGGTCTTCTTCATCGTTCCAAGCCATAATGTTTTCCTTCGGATTCCTGAAGTTGGAGTGTGCGCAAGCACGGCGGAATCCGGGAATCCGCGCCAGCACTTTGAATCGCGCGCCGGTGCGTGCTCCGGCGCGCCGTCTTGTTTTGAGTTACAGCATTGTTACCGCGCGCAATGGCTCCGGCACGTTGGCGAGCGTGATCGGATTGCCGCGCAGATCAAGCCGGCGCAGATGTTCGAGCGCCAGCATTTCAATCGGCAGCGTGCGGATGCGGTTGTCGCCGAGGTCCAGCGATTCCAGGCGGCGCAGCAGCGGAATCACCGGCGGAACTTCGCTCAAATGATTGTCTCCGACCAGCAGCGTGCGCAGGCATTGCAGACCCAGCAGCGGACGCCCCAAATCCATCAGTTGATTGTGGCTTAGGTCGAGCGTCTCCACCGTTTCAAAGCGCGCCAGGTTGAAAGGCACTTCGCCGAGCGAACGGCGGCTCAAGTCCAGCGTTTTCAGATTCGGTGCGCACTGATGAATCAACGCCAACGTTCGTTCGGCTTCCCAGGGATTCAACAATGGTTCCGCGATTCTCAGCATCCAGCTTGCACCCTTTCAACCCTGCACCGTGGGAACGGACTGAAATCCATTTCACCGCCGACAACACACGCAGTCTAGCCCGCGCGGCAGGCGGCGACCATTCTTGAAGCTACGTATTTTGGATACGCGAAGCTACGTATTTTGCGCGGCTTTACAGTTCGGACTTTACAGTTCTGATTGATGTGCGAGGGCGTATTTGGTCAGGGCGTGATTGCCTTGCAGGCTGAGCTTTTGGCAGATGTTGGCGCGATGTTTTTCGACGGTGCGCGGGCTGATGAAGAGTTGTTCGGCGATTTGTTTGGTGGTGCGGCATTCGGCGATCAACTTGATGACGACGCGTTCCGTCGGCGTCAGGCCGGCCAGTCCGCCGGCCAGTCTGCCGGCCAGTCTGCCGGCCAGTCTGTCTGATTGCCCATCGCCGGCGCGACGTTGCAGCAGGGAAGTCGTCAGGGCGGGACTGATGTACGGCTGTCCGTTGGCGACGGTTTGAATGCCCAGAGCGATTTCCGCCGGCGTGGCGTCTTTCAAAATGTAGCCTTGCGCGCCTGTTTCGAGCGCGCGTTCGAGAAAGCTTTCCTCGCGATGCACGGTGATGAAGATGATTCGGGTGGTCAATCCTTCCGCGCGCGCCTGCGCGGCCACGCGCAAACCGCTCAGCCCCGGCATATCAATGTCGAGCACGGCGAGTTGAGGGCGCAGCCTTCGCAATTGATCGAGCGTTTGCGGGCCGTCCGAGGTTTCGGCAACGATGCGCAGCCCGGCGATGGATTCAACCGCCTGACGCACTCCCTGGCGAATCAGCGGATGATCGTCGGCAATCAGCACGGTCGGCACGGCGATGTCATTGAGCGGATTTTGCATATTTGTCGTAAGGAACGTTGACGCGCACGGTCGCGCCTTTGCCGGGCGCGGATTCAATCAGCACTTGACCGCCCAGCAGCCGGGCGCGTTCGCGCATGCCGCGCAGCCCGAACCCTTTTGATTGCGGATTGTGGGTTGCGGATTGCGGATTTCCGGCATCCGCGATCAAGAAGCCGCGCCCATTGTCCGTCACCGTCAATTCCACGCCGCCCGCGCCCCGCGTCAGCGAAACGGAAACCTGCGTTGCGGCGGCGTGTTTGCTGATGTTGTTGAGACTTTCCTGCACGATGCGGAAGAGGTTGTTTTCGCTTTCTTTCGTCAGCAGCTCGTCCACGCGGTCAAGCCGTTTGTCGAGCTGCCAGCCGTTCGCGCCGACCGCGCGCGTAAGCAAATCGGCGACCGCGCCGGTCAATCCCAGTTCATCCAATTGCCGTGGACGCAAATCGAAAATTATGGCCCGGACTTCCTCCAGCGCCTGTCCGGAAGCTTCGATGATCTCTTCCACCTGCTCGCGCATTGCTTCCGGGTCGTCGTCGTCTTCCAAACAGAGCCGTCCGCGACGTTGGATGATGACCAGACTTTGGCCCAAGCCGTCGTGCAATTCGGCGGCGATGCGTCGGCGTTCGCGTTCCTGCGTGGCCATCAATTCGCGCGAAAAGGCTTCCTGCCGCGCCACTCGCTTGCGGTAAAAGGTGACGCGTTGGCGATAGCCCAGAAACGCCAGTCCGGCCAGTGCCGCCGTGATGAGCGAGGCGAACCAGGCGGTGCGCCAAAAGGGCGGTTTGACCACTATGTTCAGGCTCGCTGGCTGTTCGCTCCACACGCCGTCGGGGCTGAACGCGCGGACGCTGAAGCGATAGGTTCCCGGTTGCAATTGAGGAAAATAAGCCGTGCGTCGCGTGCCGACATCCTGCCAGGCTTCTTGCTGGCCGCTCATCTGATAACTGAACCGCACCTGCTCCGCTTTCGCGAAGCTCAAGCCGGTGTAGTGAATTTCCAGGTTCCCCTGGCCCGGCAAGACTTCGAGCGGCTGGCGCGGGTCGCGGTCAACACCGTCCAGCACCAGACGTTCGATTCGCACCGGCGGCGGCAATGGATTGGTCAGACGAGGATCAACCACGGCCACGCCCTGGATGGTCGGAAAATAAAATTTCCCGTCGTGCGCGCGCCAACCGGCTGGTTGAAACCCTCCCTGACCTTCGCTCGGATCCATTCCGTCCGCTTTGTCATAGACCAGACAAGTCAACGATGACTTCTGCCCGTCGGCCACCTGGTCGAGCGCGCGTCGGCTGACCAGAAAGATGCCGCGATTGCCCAGCAGCCAGAACGTGTCGTCGTCGCCCACCAGGATGCGCGAAATGAAATCGTCGAACAGACCGTGCTTGGTGGTGATGTGCGCGATGCGACCATCCCTGTGAGGGCGCATACGGTTCAGTCCGCCGCCATAAGTGCCGAACCAGAGCGTGCCGTCCGGCTCTTCGTGAACGGCGCGCACGAAATTATTCGATAGTCCCTCAGCCGTGGTGTAGTTGGTGAAACGTTCGTCCTGAAACCGGCTCAGTCCTTGAGGCGTGCCGAGCCACAACGCTCCCGCGTGGTCTTCGAAGATGAATCTGACGTCATCGTTAATCAGCCCATCCGCCTGACGATAGACCCTGCCGTCGCCAACGCGCACCAATCCTTGCAGCGTGCCGAGCCATAAATTTCCACGACGGTCTCCGCCAATGGACTGGATTCTGTCTATTCCCGGCAGCCTGTATTGCGTGAAGCGGCCTTCGCGGTAACGCGCCACGCCCTGTAGGATGCCGAACCACACGTCGCCCGCCGCGTCTTCGTACATTGCATCCACGCGCCAAATGCCGCGTTGCCGGCGGTCGTCGCGGGTGAAATCGGCTGTGAATCCGTCCGCCGTCAGGCGGAACAATCCGCCGACGGTTCCGAACCATAGATTGCCGCGCCTGTCTCCCAGAACGGGGCCGCCGCCGGCATCGTGGCTCCAGCTTACCGGTTGCAGCATCGTGACGCGCCGCCGGCTCAAGCGCCACAAACCGCTGCCGATGGTTCCAAGCCAGATATTGCCTTCGCGGTCGGTATACAAAGAGTAAACGGAGAAGATTTTGTTCTGCTCCGACTTGTCTTCCGCCGTCAGTGTGTATTCCGTCAGCGCGCCTGAATCCCGCCCAATCTGGAAAAGGCTGGCAGTGTTGTAGCCGAAGAGCAGATTGCCCACCGCTGTTTCACCAAATGGCACGACTGCAATGGTTTTGGGAGGGTAATTCAAATAGGACGAGAGCCGTCCCTGATGAAACCGGTGCAGCGTGGTTTCCGCAAATACCCACAGACCGCCATCCGGATGCGGATGCGCACGCAGCAATTGCGAGTCGGTTTTAAGCTGAGTCGTGAACTTACCCGCCTTGCCAGATTGCCCCGGCTGAAAAAGCGCAAGGCCGTACTTTGTGCAAACCCATAGATTGCCGTCACGGTCTTCAGAGACGTTTTTGATCACCGATGACGGCAATCCATTTCGCGCGTCATAAAATTCCGCGCGTGCGGCGTCTCCGCCGACAAACCGCGTCATCCCTTGTTCCTGTGTGCAAACCCAAATAGAGCCGCCGCGATCTTCGTAGATGCTCCAAATGACCTGATTGCTGTAGCCGCCGGCGGTGAAGCGCGCAAAAAAGTTGAAGTGACCGTTGCGAAAAACCGTCACTTCGCCGGTTTCCGCGCCGATCCATAAGCTGCCGTCGCGCCCAACATGCAACGTGCTGATGCGGTTGCTGATTAGCGCCGGCGTGTTGCCGCTGTTGAAGGTGGTGAAGCGCACGCCATCAAACCGCGCCAGTCCGCCGAACGTGCCCAGCCACAAATAACCGTCCGGCGTTTGCGCGATGGACGTGACGGAGTTTTGCGGCAAACCGTTTTCGGTTGTCCAGCGCGTGACCAGGAAAGGAGAGAGCGTTTCGTTCGGCGTCCTGCGAACATCGGCCCGCGCCGCGCCGAAAAACGCGATCCAGCCGATCAACAGCGTGCTGAGAATTGCCAAAGCTCTAACGCGCATACTTGCAAGCAACGCATTTCAACTATTGAAGTCTGATGAAGCTTGATATGAGAAGGGAGCGAATCTTATGCAGTCACCTTCGGAATGTAAACGTCGCGGGCTGCGTTCAAAAATGACGGACGCGAAAATCCGCGACGATGGGCAAATGATCCGAGGCCATCAGCGCGGTGCGGCTGCGGTGCAGGCCTGCGTTCAGCAATTCCAGCGATTCGTCGAAATAGATGTGATCGAGATGTAGAAACGGCAGCACGCCGGGGTAAGTCCGCGCCCGTCCGATGTGCAGGCGCAAATCGGCGTTTTGAAAATGTTCGTGCAACAGGCGCGAAGCCAGCCCGCGCGTCCATTCGTTGAAATCGCCCAGCAGGACGCGCGGCCCGAGGTGGTCGCTGTTTTTCAGCACGTCTTCGTGCAGCAGTTTGCGCGCTTGCACGCGGCGTTCAATGAAAGACGTGCCGAGGTGAACGTTGTAAATGTGCAGCGGCTGCGGGCCGTGCAGGTCAATGTCCGCGCGCAAACAGCCGCGCTGTTCACGGCCTTCGACGCTAATGTCGTGATTGCGCGCAGCCAGAATGGGATGGCGGCTGAGCACGACGTTGCCGTAAGCGCCGCCGCGCAATTGCCGGTTTTCTCCCAGGCAAAATTCCATTCCTAAAGCTCGCGCCAGAAAATGCGCTTGATCGTCCTGACTTTCCTGCCCTTGAATACACAACACTTCCTGCAAACCGATGACGTCGGCGTCAATTTCGCGCAGCACGTCGGCGATGCGTTCCGGGCGCAGCAATCTGTCAATGCCCACGCATTTGTGAATGTTGTAGGTCGCCACTCGAAATTCGCGCACGTCGGACTTACTCCAATTTTTGGTTTGCGGTCGGGAGCTTTTCCCGCAAAGCGTTTTCCATCGCCAGTTGCTCCTGTTTGCCTTCGCGGTGCAGTTTGAAAGCGCGGATGAACAGCGAAGCCGCCACCCACACGGCGAAAACGCTCAACGGAATCGAAATCCATCGCGGCCACAAAACGGCGACCACGGCAAAGACCAGCAGCAGCACGCCGGCGCTGAACATAATGCGCGCTTCGGCGGGGCTGAGAATACGACGGTCGGAAATGGCCGCGCCAACGGCGTTGCCCAATCGCACAGCGCCCGCCGCCGTTCGCCCGGAACTCGACAGCCCGAACTTTTCGCGCAGGCGGCGCGCTCTGGGGCGGCGCGGTTTGAAGACTCTGTGTTTGGCGGTCAGGACGATTTCGGTGGCGTTTCCCAAATCCTCTAAAAACATCTGCTCCATCGCTTCGCCGAATCGGTTGTCTTCAATGACCAAGTCCAATTCCCAATTGCCTATCCAGCTTGCCAGATTCAGATTGGACGAACCCACGCGCGCCCAGCGACCATCGGCGACGGCGGTTTTGGCGTGAATCATCGGCCCGTTCCATTCATAAACGCGCACGCCCGCTTCGAGCAATGGCCTGTAACCCGAACGCGACAACGCGCGCATCACCGGAATATCGTTCGCTTGCGGAACCAGCAACCGCACGTCCACGCCGTCCAGCGCCGCCGAACGCAGCGCCTGCACATAAGGCGAAGTCCCGGCGAAATAAGCGTCCGTCAGCCACAAGAATTCGCGTGCCGTGGCGGCGATGATTTGATCCAACCGGTAAAGCGCCGCCGTGTTCGGCAAACTCGCCACCACGCGCAAATGCACATCGCCTGCCGGCGCAAGCTTGGCGGCGGAAACCAATTCGTCTTCCGGCAGCGGTTCGCCCATTTCCGCCCACATCATCGCAAAGGCTTGTTCGATGTCAGCCACTGCCGGCCCGCGCACTTCGACGCCGGTGTCGCGCCAACCTTCGACGCCTTTTTCCGCGTCGCCGACCCACATTTGCCCGACGCACAATCCGGCGACAAAACCTACGCGTCCGTCCACGGCCAGCATCTTGCGATGATCGCGTCCCAGCCAGCCCAATGGACTATCAAGTTGGGGCCGATTGAAGCAGCGAACTTCGACACCCTGCGACAGCAATTCGCGCCAGAATTTGTTAGAGGTCGGAAAGAGACCGCCCATCCAGTCGTAAATCAGCCGGACATGCACGCCAGCGCGGGCTTTGGCAATCAAGGCATCGGCAAAGCGACGCCCCTGCGCGTCTTCGTGAATGATGTAGCTCTCGAAATGAATGGAGTGTTCGGCGGATTCAATCGCCGCCAGCCAGGCTGGGTAATTTTCCCGCGCGTCTTTCAATAACCGTACCGCGTTGCCGGGAATAAGCGGCACGCCAACCGTCCGCGAAAACGCCTGATCGGCGGAAATGCGCATTGAACTTCCCGGCGGTCTTTTCACTCTTGAGGCAATCATTTTGTTTTTCATTGTGACGAAAATTTGAGCACTTCCCAGTCATGCAAAGCAACGGCCAGAAGGAGGGTTGCGCGAAGTGTTAGAGACTATCCGAAACCCTGTTCACCAGCTTTCAAGAAAAAGAAATGCCGCAGCAACGGTAGCGCAACCTCGCCAAGGTTGCGCTGCTTGTTTACAAGACCATTTGTTGCCAACCAATCTTCATCCCACACCAGCGCAACCTTGGCGAGATTGCGCTACCGTTCTTTATGATTGTTCTTTTCATGATTTTTCTTTTCCGCCTCAAATCTTCTTTCCCTCGCCTGTCAGAAGTTTCACGTTTTCGCGAGCAAGTTTCATTGCGGCGGTTAGTTCATCTGCTTTTGTGCCGCCGCCTTGCGCAAAGTCAGGTTTGCCGCCGCCGCGTCCGCCCAGGCGTTCACACGCGGTTTTCATCAGCACATTCATATCCGCCGAAACATTCGCCGAACGCGCGAAGACCAGACGCGCCATTTCTTTTTCGCGCAAGGCTAACAGCGCAATCACGTTTTCGCCGTCCACCAGCCGATGCGCCAGCAGTTTCACTTCTTCAAAGTCGCGGTCGGTGAAAACGCGCTCGACGATGTGCAGGCCGTTTGCGGCTGCGGTTGCGGCCAGCAGTTCGGCGGCTTCGGCTTTGGCGGCGAGTTCGGCCAGTTCGCGGGTGCGGCGGGAGAGGCGTTTGTTTTCTTCGATCAGGCGATCCACTGAAGCTTCAGCGTCTTCGCGGCTGCCGCTGAATTTTTGGGCGATGGTTTCGGAGACCTGATTGGCCAGCCGGTAATCCCTGAGCGCGCGGATGCCGCAAACGAAATGCACGCGGGTCATTTTTTTGGCGCGTTCCCAGGCGCGGACGGCGATCAGGCCGACTTCGCCCGTGTACTGGGCGTGCGTGCCGCCGCAGGGCGACCAATCGTAATCGGCGATTTCAATGACGCGGATGCAATCGGTGATGAAGCTTTCCTTGCGCAGCGGCAAACGCGCGGCTTCTTCGGGCGTGACTTCATGAACGCGGATTTCGCGATTGTCGAAAACAATGCTGTTGGCCAGCTCTTCGGCGCGATGAATGGCTGCCTGAAGTTCGCCGGCTTGCAGTTCCAACGTCAGATCAATTTCCGTGGCGCTGTTCGTGATGCGAAAGCCACGCGTTTCCGCGCCAAAAAGTTGAAAGAAGGCTTGCGACAAAATGTGCTGGCCGGTGTGCTGTTGCAGCATTTCCAGGCGACGCGGCCAATCAATTTCGGCTTCCACTTCCGCGCCGACGGCAAAGTCGGCATCGGTCGCCAGTTTGTGATGAATGCGACCGTCGTCCGTGATCTCTACATCCACGACGTTGACCGCGCCGATTCGGCCCAAATCGCAGGGCTGGCCGCCGCCGGTGGGATAAAACGCCGTTTGATCGAGCGTCAGAATGCGTTGGCCGTTTTCCAGCCGCGAAGCTTCTACAAGCGCGGTGAAGCGTGTGAGATGTGGCTGCCGCCAGTACAGTTTTTCAGTCATAACTTTTGTCTGTGTATGAAATGGGAATTGCGTGATGAGGCGTGATGGTATGCGTCCGGCTTCGACAAATGCAACAATTTGGTTGTCGGCA
>CAZRXE010000736.1:0-6338 GCA_964603695.1 uncultured Heliomicrobium sp. | reverse complement strand
CCTTACATTCCCACCCGCATCCCGGTAGCCAGCACGACAATTCAGGATGAGCTGCCACATCCTTCGCGGCCTCGCCCTGAACGATGCCAACCTTACCGAGACTGCGCCTGAAAGTCCTTATCCAGTTCTTACAAAAGACCTTATTTCCCTTATTTCTTGCTGATTTAGCTTACAGATCCCTTGTTTTGCTTATGTCGAAACCAACCGTCTACAGTTTTGCTTCCTTCCGCCTGGATTTGAACGAGCGACAACTCTTCCGCGACGGCGCAGCCGTCACGTTGCAACGCCGCGCATTCGAGACGCTGGCCTTGTTGGTAGAGAACAGCGGGCAGATCGTAGAGAAAGAGCAATTCTTTCAAACCATCTGGCGTGGTGCAGCGGTTGAAGATGGCAGCCTGACGGTCAACATTTCGCTGCTGCGCAAAGTTCTGGGCGATGACCAGAACGGCAATAAATTCATTGAGACGATTCCCAAACGCGGCTATCGCTTTGTGGCTCCCGTGCGCGCGGAAACCGTCGCCGCCGTCGAGGGATCCGTTCCCGCTGAGGACGAACTCAGCCCAGCCGCAGAGCCAATTGAAACCCCGCCGGATAATCCGCCTTTGCCGCCAACTATGTCTGCCGATAAGCGAGCTTTTCGGTTTTCGCGCCGAATGTTTGGCGTAGTTGCGATGATTGTCATTTTGCTCGCATTGGGCATGGGGTACACCATCTGGCCGAATCGCTCACGCACGATTGCGTTGAACGGATTTCAGAATCTCAACAACGAGGCACAAATCAATTATGTCGGCTTGAGCTTGACCGAAAAGGTGAAGCGCGAGTTTGTTAACGCATCCTGCAAAGATTTAACGCTGATCGCGCTGGAGCCTCGTGTGACGGATTATGAAATCGAAGGCAGCTACGGTAAGCGGGCGGGAAAATGGGAGATTACGGTTCGCCTGAAAGACGTGAAATCGGGAGAATTTGTCTGGCAAGAAGACTTTCAGGCACCGGAGCCAAATTTACCGGCATTGCTCGACAAAGTGGCGCGTGATGTTTTGGTGAAAACTTGCTCGCAAAAAAGTGCGGCCAGACACCCGATTACGCCTGAAGCCTACGATCTTTTCAGTCAGGGAGTGGCTCGGTATCGGGACGAAAATTTTGAGAGCGCCGCCCCTTTGCTGGAAAAATGCGTCGCGCTCGATCCGCAATACGTGGAGGCTTGGACTTACCTCGGCTCAACTTACGTGCATCTCGCGTCATCACGTTTGAAGGGAGAAGCCTATTACCAGAAGGCGCAAGCCGCTTACGAAAAGGCGACGGCGCTCGACCCAGATGATCTGCGCCCGCGCGTTCAGTTAGGCATGATGTTGACCGAAACGAACCGTGCCGAAAAAGCGGCTGGGTTGCTCAAGGAAGTCTTATCACGTCACCCCGAAAGCGCCGAAGCGCAATGGGAACTCGGCTATGCTTATCGCTACGCGGGCTTGCTGGAAGAGTCGCTGGAGCTTAGCCGTCGCGCGATCGCCTCGGATCCCGGCTTTCACGATTTATATTCTTTTCCCCTCGCGCAACTTTATCTGGGCGATTATCGAGGCCTGCTGGTCAAGGAAGAACTCGTTAAGGGTAATGCCTACCTGACCTTTTACCGGGGACTGGCTCATTACTATTTGAAGGAATTTCCGCAAGCTAAAGTCGCCTTTGACAGCGCCTACGAAGTAGGGCGGAAACAGTTACAGGCTCGCATCGGCAAAGCTTTGAGTTATGGATTGGAGAAGAAAACCCAAGCTGGGTTGGCATTGCTCGCCGACACAGAACAATTTATTAGCAGAGGCGGCAATAGTGACCCGGAAGGGATTTACCGGCTAGCTCAGGGATATGCGGTGTTGGGAGACAGGGCCGCTGCGTTGCGGTCACTGCAACGCAGCATCGAAGGCGGCTTCTTTTGCTATCCCTATTTACGCGACGATCCATTGCTGGAGAATATACGGAATGAACCGCAGGTCGCATCTCTGCTGGAAACTGCGCGGCAGCGACACGAGGCCTTCGTCCGTCAATTTACCAATTGAGTTTGAGCCAAATAATCTCGCTCAATAGCAGTGTTCAAGCGGCGAGTTCCAGCCCTAATTCTTCTTGCCAACGCGCGCGCCGCAAGCGGAGCGTCTGAAGGTAGGACTGAACCCGTTGGCGCAAACGTTCAAGTAAGTTCGCCGAAGCCAGCAATTCATCGCCCAAGACAATTGCCTGATAGAAATTGCCTGCTTGCGCCCACAAACCCATCGCGCTGTAACGGTGGAGGCTGGCTTTTTCGAGTTGTCCTTGTGCGGCGTAATGCAACGCCAAGCTTTCTTCAATGCGCGCAGCTTCGGCAAATTTTGCGGCGGCCTCATCCACACGCGCCTGTTCGCGGAGCAACTGGGCTTCCAGTATCAGATTTGATTTGCGGATTTCTTCCGCTGCAATAGATGCCGCGAGTTCGGCAGCGTGGCTGCTTGTTTTAGATGGTTGATTCATCGAAATTACTCCTCGAATTGATGAAACGAGCAAATGGTTTCGAGTGAGGCGAACCGCGTGACAATGACATAACCGGCAACACCGTAAGGATTGTCTCGCAACTGCCGCACTTTGGCGCGATGGCGGTTTTCAAGTTCATCAGTCAGTGTGCCGCTCACTTCCAATCCGTATTCGCGCTGTCCGTCGCGCACCCAGTAATCAAATCGGTCGCCATCGCCAGTCACCTGGAACATTCGCGCTTGTGTATAGCGCGCCAGCACTGCGCAAGCCAAGCCGCAAGCTGCCCATTCGGTGATGGTTCGTTCCGGCACGCCCAGCGATTGCGTAGAGGCGCTTGATGCTGACCAAGTCAGCCGTAAGGTAACTTGCCGTTCGCTCGCATCGCCAAGATGGCGTAACGTGACAGTCAACATGGCTTCAGTGGCTTGGCTTGCTCCTTGCAAACTTGCGATAACGAAAGGAATGAATATGCCTGTGCCAACCAGATGATCGGACACGATGTCTTCCAAGCGATATTCATCACTGAAAAGTGACGGGTGGAAGGCTTGTAATCAAGCCGCCGCCCTGTATTGATCGAGTTTTTGCGCCATTGGGCGTCCGAACGGTCGAGCTGTTCTTGCCAGACCTCGTCGGCGAATTGTTGCTTGAGCCGGAAGATGGTGAAGCCTTGATCCGGATCAAGCTCTTTGCCGTACAAGCGCAGCAGCAGCAAGTAGGCCATCACGGGCAACCGCAGGGATCGCTCGACTCGCTCCTTTTCTTTGGTCACTTGCATCTGCCCGAGATGCAAGCCGGATTTAAGTTCTTTGAAGGTAACTTCCACTGACCACCGCCGGGAATAGATCTCCAGCAGCTGGCGCGCGCTTGGACTGTCGAGATTGGTCACCATCAGTTTGATCTTTTTCGGCCCGTCGTTGCGCCGTCTTTTAGATAGTAAGATCGTGACATCACCGAGCGTGTTAAATTTTGCGCGGCGCACAAAGGTCCAGTAGTCCTGTCGCCGTCGGTCAGGTTTGTACGAAGCAACTCTGCGATAAAGTTTCCTGGGCAAATGATTCGCCAGATATTTCAGGTGCGTGCCGTCTTCCAGCTTCCAGGTGCGCGGCAGGGCAAACACATAATGCCAGACCAGATCTTGAACCAGGCGCAGATTCTCTTTGCTGGCAAAACCGGCATCGGCAATCATGACAATCTGTCGGCATCAGGCTGGCGCTTGGAAGCGGCGCAACATCTGGCGGAATAGAATGTTTTGATGCCATTTAATATTGGTGTCAACCAACTCGCAGCCGACGGAAATGCGAAACCATCCCCATTGCGCGATGAGCAGCGCCAGATCCAAGCCGAAGACATAAGGGGCGAATTCATTCATCCGCGTTTTGTGTGCCAGCGGCATCTTTTTCCCGGTCTTCTCTTTGGTGGTCTTGTCGCCGATCAGGTAGAGCGTGCGATCCTGGGGCGGAGGCAAAGTTAACAATGCCGCAACGGCGAGTTCATCGAGCAGCGCTGAAGCCTCCCAATAACCGGCTTTGACCATTCGCAGGGCTGTCCAATAACCGAGACTGCGCGGCATCAAGCGGGTCAGCGTTTTGAGCCTGGCCGTCCCCTGCGTGAGTAGCAGCGCCGTCAACAACCAAGCCCAGACGCGAAAATGCTGCCCTTGCGGACAAGTGAAATACGATGAGAACGGAGATAGACAATTGGAAACTCGCCGTAGTATCCGCTGCAGGCGCATGCGTGAGACGGCTCTCCTGGTGTGGATTGATTCGCAAACCAAATCATACTCGGGTTGAGCCGTTTCGACCTCATACGGCACTCCATTCTGAGCGCAAAATTGTTCAAAGAACCGATTAAACAAGGAGGAGAGCCTTTTTAGGGATCCCCACCCGTCACTTTTCAGTAAATGGTGTAATCATTCCTAATAGCTAAACCTTGCCGGGCATCACAATCTGGCCTACAGCTTCAACAAGAACGTCAATTACGGTTACAACAGCGTCAGCGCGTTGAAAGGCATTGGCACGAACCCGCTCCGAACACGACGACCAACGTCATCAGTGCGGCGACCTATCGCGCGGGCGGGGCGGTCAATGTGCTCAACTACGGCAACGGGCGCAGGCTGACGATGGGCTACTATCAGCAGCGTTCGCAGCCGGCCTCGATAAAAGTGGATTTGGCGAGTAACCCGGCGGACAACATCATTGATTACGCCGTCAATAACAACGACGCGAACGGCGCGAACAACAACCGCATCAGCAAAATCACCGACAACATCAAACCAAGTAACTTCTGATCGTTTTCGGCAACTGTCCCAATCCATCAGGATGGCAAACAACCTCTGCCTGCAAACGTGTTGACACGTTTCCGCCTGTTTCCCATACTCCGTGTCCGTGAGCGATTAGCTCATCGCCTTTTCATCAACACCAAAACATCATGAACAAAATTGCTCTCGGACTCGAAGTTTTGCTCAGCGAACGCACGGATCTGCTGCGCGGCGCGCGCGTTGGATTGATTTGCCATCCGGCGTCGGTGGATCACCGGTTTCGTCACGCCGCTGATTTGTTTAGCCGGCATTCCGACATCAAACTAACCGCGCTTTATGGTCCGCAACACGGCATTCGCGGTGAAACGCAGGACAACATGATCGAATGGGAAGGCTTCCACGACGCGCGCACTGGCGTGATGGCTTATTCGCTTTACGGCGAAGTCCGGCAGCCGACTTCCGAAATGCTTAACGATGTGGATGTGCTGGTGGTGGATTTGCAGGATGTCGGCACGCGCGTTTACACCTTCATTTACACGATGGCGCTGGCCATGCAATCGGCGCGCGACGCCGGCAAGCGCGTCGTCGTGCTGGATCGGCCCAACCCGATCAATGGACTCGGCGTGGAAGGCAATCTGCTGGAAGTCGGTCAGGAATCTTTCGTCGGGATGTTTCCCATTCCGATGCGCCACGGCCTGACCATCGCTGAACTGGCGCGGATATTCAACGAAGAATTCGGTATTGGCTGCGAATTGGAAGTTGTGCCGATGCACGGCTACAAACGCGAATACTGGTTTGACGACACGGACGCGAGCTGGGTGCTGCCTTCGCCGAACATTCCGACGGTCGAATCCGCCGTGGTTTATCCGGGCATGGTCTTTGTCGAAGGCGTGAAATTCAGTGAAGGCCGCGGCACCACGCGCCCATTTGAAATCACCGGCGCGCCTTACGCTGACGCTTATGAACTGGCCGAGCGCCTGAACGGTCTGAAACTGCCCGGTGTCTATTTTCGCCCGCACAGTTTCAAACCCACTTTTCAAAAACACGTCACCGAACTTTGCCACGGCGTGCAATTGCACGTCGCCGACCGCGAAGTTTTCAAACCTGTGATTACTGGCATCGCCGTCATTAAAGCCATGCACGACCTTTATCCCGGCGGATTCAAATGGCAACAGCCGCCGTATGAATACATTTATGACCGCTTGCCGTTCGACGTGATTGCCGGAACCGTTCGTTTGCGCGAACAAATCGAAGGCGGTGCGAGCGTCGAAGAAATCGCGGCTTCGTGGCAGACAGGCGAAAAAGAATTCGCCGAACGCCGCGCGCCGTATTTGCTTTATTCGTAGTTGACCAATGCCGCGCGTGGTTTTCATCGAGATTCAACTGATGAAGCTGCGGTCGCTACCGCTCGCGATTCTGATTCGGCGAGACTGAATCCCGTCCCCAAATCAGCCGTGTGAGCGAAAAGCCCAATTGGCGCGGGTCTGGGTTTTTCGGATCGGCCTGGTTGGGAATGAACACCTGATCGGTGTGCAAACGCAGCCAGGAAGTTTTGCCGGTTCCCTGTTGCGCAGGAGTGACGACGAAT
>CAZRXE010000735.1:0-4336 GCA_964603695.1 uncultured Heliomicrobium sp. | reverse complement strand
GGATTGTTTCCCATCAACGCTTTCCACTGCGCTTGGGTTACCTGGAACTTGCCGATGTGAAAGGGCGAAAGCTTCACGGAATGAACCGGCTTGGTGTTGTCGAAATCTTCCGAACCCATCAGAAACGATCCGCCGGGAATGGCGATCATTTCCAGCTTGACGCCGTTGCCCAGGTCTTCGGTGAAGTTCTGATGGACGAGTTTCGGTTTGGGTGGCGCAACAATGCGGGGCGACGGTTGGATGACCGGGGCTTCCGCTTCGACCGCTTCTTCCAGCGGATTGATTGTCGGCAAAAAAATCATTGACCCGATTTTGGGTTTGGCGATGCGCGGCATGCCGGCCAGATGGCGATAGAGATTTTCAATACTCAGATCGGCTCTGGGGTCTTTGGGGTTGAGTTTGTCCAGGTTCAAAACGTGGCGATGCGTGGCGCGCAACAGCAGTGGCACGTGTCGTTCGTCGGCAAAGGAAAATACGATGGGGATGAATTTGGCGGCTTTGTCCAGTTGCTGTTCGTAAAGCTGCGTGGTGATAACGCCGCCTTCCCAGCCGACGCCTGTGGCCCGCGTTTCGCGTCCCTCAAAGCGCCGACAATAGACTTCCGTGCAGACGATCAGCACGAAGTCGGCTTCCTTGATCTGGCGTTCCATCCAGACAAACCAGTTCGCGGGCGCAAGTTCGTATTGGTCAATGTGGCAATCAATTCCCCAGTTGCACAACGCACTCGACAGTCGCAACACGCGGGCGGCGTGCTCTTGCGAATCGCGGCTGTAGCTGATGAAAACTTTGGGTGGAGTTTGTTCAGGCGGCATAGTCTGACTTGTTCTTCTTAAATGACGGTGTTGCGCGATGGCAAATAAAGCAAAGTGTGATTGCTTCTTCGTCCCGCCAGGGACGGTTGAAATTAGCCCGGCGATTCATCGCCGGGTAGCGGAATTTTTTCTGCCGCGTCCTGTAAGGACGCTTGAATCTTGGGCTGGCAGGAATTCAAGCGTCCCTACAGGACGCCGATTTTATCCGTCGCTTTTCCCGGCAGTGAACTGCCGCGCTAATTTCAACCGTCCCTATCGGGACGAAAACCGTGTCAAACCCAATGCTGATTTCCTTAGCGCGTAGCATTAGTTATTGGTCACGCTCCGCACGCAAAAAATTGTCAGCTTCAGCCGGAGTCGCAAAAGCTCCTTTGCCGGAGCCAAAGAGCGCGGAATAGCTGGTTTTAGTGGGGGCTGTGGGCTTGGACTGGCGCAACCTGGCTTTGCCCCAACAAATCTACGGCTTGTTTGATGAGCTTCACCAGATCATTTGGCGGCAGGAATTTGACTTGATCGGCGATTAGTTCCAGTTGACTGGTTGGCATGTTTTCACCTCTTTAAATTTGCGGGAAATCAGATATTTTCAGGCTCAATCCGATTCTACAGCCAAGCCGCCGTTTGTCTCAATCAATTAGCTGTTTTGTCACAGCCGGTAGCGTTGCTTCTGCTTTGGCTTGGCAACTTCCACATCAATATTCGGCAATCGCAAGCTGACATCGGCGCTCGCGTCCCAATTCAAATGCTCTCCGCGCAGGAGTTTGGGATACCCGGCGGCAGCGATCATCGCGGCGTTGTCGGTGGTGTAAACGGGCGAAGGAATATAGGCGGGAATCTTAAAGTCATCAGCCAGCTTTTGGACTGCGGCGCGGAGTTCGCTGTTGCAGGCGACGCCTCCGGCCAGCAGGATCGTGCGCGGCTGGTAGCGTTCAGAGGCTTTGCGGAGGCTGCGGATCAACGCACGGACGACGGCGTTTTGAAAGCCGGCACAAAGGTCGAGGATTTGTTCGCCGGAATGGGCCGGATCGGTTACCGGCTCGATCCGGTTTTCGCGGACATGGCGCAAGACGGCGGTTTTCAATCCGCTGAAGGAAAAATCCAGGCTCAAACCGCTGCCGTCTTTTTCCTTGATTTCAGCCAGCGGAAAGATAATCGCGCGTTTGTTGCCGAGTTTGGCCAGTCGGTCAATCACAGGGCCGCCGGGATAACTCAGCCCGATCAGCTTTGAGACTTTGTCGAACGCTTCGCCGGCGGCATCGTCACGCGTGCGGGCGACGAGTTTGTATTTTTCGGGTTCGGGAATCAGAAACAGATTGGTGTGACCGCCGCTGACGACCAACGCGAGCGCGGGGTATTCGGGCGGCGGGAATTCAAAGGCGACCGAGTACACATGGCCTTCGATGTGGTTGATGCCGACAATCGGTTTGCCGGTCGCAAAGGCCACGCCTTTGGCGAAGTTGATGCCGACCAGCAGCGAACCCACCAGGCCGGGGCCTTGCGTGACGGCGATGCCGTCAATCTCGGCATAAGTAACGCCGGCTTTTTTCAACGCTTCATCCACCACGCCTTCGATCTTTTCCAGATGTTCGCGCGAAGCGAGTTCCGGCACGACGCCGCCGTATTTTTCATGCGTGGCAATCTGCGAATAGATGACGTTGGAGCGAACCAGCGCGCCGTTTTCGACCACAGCGGCGGCGGTTTCGTCACAGGAGCTTTCGATTCCGAGAATAAGCATGCGGAAATTACCGGGGCGGATCGTCAATCCAGTTGGCTAACTGGTGCGCCGGCAGCAAGTCGGCAAAGTGCTTTTGATTGCGGGTGACAACCACATGACTTTCAGCCAACGCCATTGCCGCAATCATCATATCGGCATATCGCTTTCGAGAGCCGTGCTTCTTTTGCATTTGCGCCAGCACTTCGGCACCTCGCTGATTTAGCGCGAGCATTGGGAACTTATGGCGAATCTGCCAGGTTTCCAGTAAGAGAGAATGAGCGTGTGCAACTTTGTCCGGCGGCGCTTTCAAAGCATATTCAGACCTGCCGCGCATGGCTTCAGCAACAACCACTGTGGGAAATGCCACTTGCGTCGAATCAACACGTTGCAAATTGGCCAGCAGTATTTTGTCGCCGCTGATGTAATGCGGCAACACATTGGTATCAAGCAAGTACACCCTTTTCCCCCTCAATCCGGTTACTGACGTTGCCGATCAAGCTCCTCAAAAAACTCATTCCAGTCAGGGTCATTTGGGTGCGAGCCAAAACCCGGCCAGTCCTGTTCAGTGCTTTTTTTGAGATGACCGTTTTGTGAACCGTTGACCGGCACTTCAATCTGCAAGACTTCGGCATTTGGATTGGCGAGCGTTGAAGTGATGGCGCTCAGGTTCTCCTGGATTTTTTTCAGCACGGCTTCGCGTGTGGGGGCTTCAGCCGTGCAGTTGGAAAAGGCAGGGGCAATTGCCTGCCACTGCCCTTCTTGTCGTTCACTGACGATGACGGTGTATTGCATAACGAAAACCTCGCTTTCGGCTTTTTGAGTCAAGCCACTGTAGCACAAGGTTCAGGCGGCGTTGCCTGCCGCCGCTGCGGCGGGTTGGCGGCGAATGACGACGACAGTGGCATCGTCTTGAATCGGTTCCAAACCCGGTTGCGCGCAGTCAAACACACGATGGCAGAGCGTGGTCACTTCGCCGCCGCTGAAGCGTTCGGCCATGGCTTCGATTTCGGCGACGCCCTTTTCGCGATCATCGGTCAATTTGGAGAATGCGCCGTCGGTGTAAATCATCAACAGGTCGCGCGCCGGGAACGGCACGGCGGATTCGGTGAATGCGGCGTTGGCCTTTTCGCCGACCGCGCCGCAAGTGACGGGCAATTGTTTGTGACCGGCGGTTTGCGCGCCTTGCGGTTTGTTCAGATGGATCATCGGCAGATGGCCGGCGTTGACGTAATGCAACTGTTCGCCTTGCCATTGCGCCAGCACACAGGTGAACCGGCGCTGTTTGGCGGTCAAATCGGCGTTCAATGCTTCCAGAATCTTCGTCAGGTTCGGAACTTCGGCCTGTTGGTTGACGATCCGCGACAAGGTTTTGTGCAGATCGGCGGTGGCGGTCAGAGCTTCAAACTTTTTGCCGGTGGAAACGGAAAGGTCGCCGACCACGACCAGCGGGCCGCGCGCTGTTTCAAAAATCTGATAGTAATCGCCGCCCGTTTCCGTGCCTGCGCCGTGTTTGGACGAACTCCAGAGCGCGGGCAAATCCACAATCGGCGGCGGCAGGAAGAGTTGATGAACCTGCGCGGTCAGGTCATTTTCACGCTGGCTTGCGCCCAGGTCGTAAGCTTCCTGCAAGGCGCTTTTGGCAACGGTGACGACCAGGTCTTTCGGTTTGCGCGAACCCATCGCGAAGACAAACGCTGTTGCCGCCAGCAGCGACAACCGAAACCACGGCGGGCTGCCGCCCAGGTAAGAAATCAAGCCGTAGCCGATCATTGCATAAAGCGCCGATTGAACGACCAGTGTCATCCGGTAACGG
>CAZRXE010000734.1:0-2269 GCA_964603695.1 uncultured Heliomicrobium sp. | reverse complement strand
CGGAAGAATCCGCCACTGGCTCAACCATCGGACAACGCTCGGTGACTGAACTGCCAATTCGCGGACGCAACTTTACGGACTTCATTCAACTGACGCCGGGCATTGTTCAGGAATCTGACCGTAAAGGTTTGGTCATCGCTGGACAGCGTTCGATCAATTCCAACATTGCGGTGGATGGCGCGGATTTCAACGATGCCTTGCAGGGCAATCAGCGCGGCGGCAATGACGCGGTGTTTTTCTTTCCGCAAACCGCCATCCGCGAATTTCAAGTGGTGCGCTCCGGTGCGTCCGCCGAAGTTGGCCGAACCGGTTCGGGATTCGTCAATGCCGTCACTAAATCCGGAACGAACCAATTTCACGGCGAAGCGCTTTACCTCAATCGCAATCCGCATCTGACTTCGGACGATGCCTTCGGCAACAAAGGCAACAACCAGCAAAACCAGTTTGGCGGCTCCATCGGCGGCGCGCTCAAAAAAGACCGCGCGTTCTTTTTCGTCGGAGCGGAGCAAAACTTTCTGCATATCCCCTATTTCGTCCGCTTTGCGACACCTGCCGCCGGGCTGACGGTTCCGGCGGAAATTGCCAATTTGCAGGGCGAACACGAAAGCACGAACAATCCGACGGCGGTGTTTGCGCGAACCGATTTCGTTTTTTCGCCACAAAACACGCTGAATGTGCAATACACCTATGCGCGGTTTCGCGGAGAAAACTTCGGCGCTTTGGCCGACGGCACGACCCTGACGGACAACTTTGCTTCGACAAATTACCTAGCAGCCAATTCCAGCCACGGAATAAAAATGGGATTGGTTACGGTATTAACAGCCAATACGATCAACGAATTCCGCGCACAGGTGGCCACTGACCATCGTCTGGAAGACCCCAACACGACCGGGCCGGAAATCCGCATTGACAATTACGGACGTTTCGGAAATTCCAGCAGCCGTCCGCGCCGCTGGGAAACAGAGCGTTACCAGTTGTCGGACAATCTAAGCTGGAATGCGGGGGCGCATCGGCTGCGTTTCGGCGCGGACCTGAACCTCAACGATTTCACTGCCCAGCGTCAATCGGATTTTCTGGGTACGTGGCGCTTCAGCAGTCTGGCGGATTTTCTCAACGGCATTCCGCGCCGCCTGACGCAAACGGTGGTGCTGTTCCCCGAATTGATTGTCGCGAAAGGCTCCCAAAAAGAACTGGCGTTTTTCGCGCAGGATCGCGTCAAGCTTTCGCGGTCGTTGACGCTGACCGCCGGATTGCGCTGGGAAGGCCAATGGAATCCGCAACCGACTCGCCCCAATCCCGCACTGCCGGAAACCACATTTATTCCGAACGATCTGAAAATGTGGCAGCCGCGCTTGGGCTTGACCTGGGACCCAGCCAACAATGGCCGCACGGTCGTTCGTTTGTCGGCGGGACTTTATGATTCGCGCACGCCTTCGGTGTTGTTCCTGCGCGTGTTCACCAACAACGACGTGGTGACGAAAGATTACAGCTTTGACGAACGTACCGGCGCTTGCCGCACAGCGGTGGGCGCGGCGATTCCGACAAACTGCGTGTTTCGAGGCGCGGGCGCAATCATCAGCTACCCAAACATCCTGACGACGGTTCCGACTTTGCCGGCCGGCATCGGCAATCGTGTGCAATCGCGCGTGTTCGGCTTCCAGCCGGATTTCCGCAATCCGCGAACCTTCCAAACTTCGGCGACCATCGAACAAAGTCTGGGCAAGGATTTCAGTCTGTCGGTCGGCTACATTCATAACTCGGCGTGGAATTTGCAGCGCCGCATTGACAAGAATTTGGGCGCTCCGACAATTGACGCGGCGACCGGTTATCCGCGCTTTACAGTCGCGCGCCCGAATTCGACCATCGGGATTTTCTCAATCAACGAATCTTCGGCGCACTCCACTTACGACGCGATGGTGGTCAACCTGCAACGGCGTTTCGCCAAGCGTTACCAAGTTGGAGTCAACTACACGCTGGCCGATAACCGCGATGACGATTCCAACGAACGCAATTTTTCGCGCGAAACAGTGCTCAACCCTTTCGATCTGAAAGCCGAGGCCGGGCCGTCGAAACAGGACGTGCGCCACAACTTCAACTTCAACGGACTGGTTGATTTGGGCGCGGGCTTTACGCTAAGCGGAATTTTGATCTCGCGTTCGGGGTTTCCATTTACGGCGGTGGTCGGCGACGACATTCAAGGCGATGTCAACACCGACAATGACCGCGCGGTAATCAACGGTCGAGTCGTCGGACGCAACACGCTGCGCCA
>CAZRXE010000733.1:0-5389 GCA_964603695.1 uncultured Heliomicrobium sp. | reverse complement strand
TCAAACGCCTGCGCTTTTCCCACCCTGAACTCGGGCCGCTGACCTTTCTGGAAATGTTTCTCTTCATCAGCACGCACGAAGCCTGGCACACGGAACAAATCAAACGACTGAAGAGTGAAAATCACGAACATCAAAACAAATTCGATCCCCTTTCCACCGACCTGAATTGACGGAGGTCTGAACTATAATCGGAGCGAGGTAAATTTTATGAACGGTACAATCACATTGGAGCAGGCGGAATTACTCATTGCGCAATTGTCGCCACGTGAACAATTGCGCCTGGTCGCGGGTATCAGCGAGCGTTTGAGTAAACTTGATTTGGTAACAACCCAAGCAACCCTGGAAAGTCCGAACAAGTCCGGCGTCCGAAGCCGTGACGCCTTACGGCGAATGGTGGAGGTCTCTGAAGAAATGGGGCTGTATGACGAATAAGTCATTGGTTGCCGTTTGCGACGCTTGCGTGCTTTACTCAATTACGTTGGCCGACTTGCTGACTTCCTTGGGAGAAGCAGACCTCTTCAAACCGCGATGGACGCATGAAATCCACGAAGAATGGATTCGGAATGTGGTTGAGAATCGCAGTGCAAGTGGCTTGGTGACACGCGAAAAGCTGGAAATTCGTAGGGACGCAATGATCGAAGCCATCAAAGGATCATTGGTTCAAAACTATGAAGAACTGATCCCATCCCTAACATTGCCTGATGCTGATGATCGCCACGTATTGGCAGCAGCCATCCAAGCCAAGGCCGATCTTGTTCTCACAATTAACTTGAAAGACTTTCCGAAGCCAACGTTGGCCGTCTGGAATTTGGAAGCAAAACATCCGGACGATTTCCTGACGGAGTTGTTGCTCTCCGAGCAAGCCGCCGTCGTTGAGGTTGTCAGGGAAATGAGAGAACGGCGAAAGCGTCCTCCCATCAATGCAGCAGATTTTTTGGCGCAACTGAAACGGCAAGGACTGAATAACTTCACGGACAAATTGAAACGACTTGGCGTGGAAATTTGAATCACCATGAAAATCACAGACATCAAAGCTACCACCGTCACCGTCCCGCTCGAAGCGCCGTTGCGCCACGGCAACGGCTGCCATTGGGGGCGATTCGTCCGCACCATCGTCGAAATCGTCACCGATGAAGGCTTGATTGGACTGGGCGAAATGGGCGGCGGCGGCGAATCCGCTGAAGCCGCGTTTCGCGCGATGAAAAATTATCTGGTCGGCCACGATCCGGCGCGGCTGGAAGAAATGCGCTTCAAGATCGCCAATCCGACAGCCTCGCTTTACAACAACCGCACGCAGATTCTGGCCGCGCTGGAATTCGCCTGCCTGGACATCATCGGCCAAAAGTGGGGCGTGCCGGTTTCGGAAATCCTCGGCGGGCGATTGCAAGATCGCGTGCCTTTTGCCAGTTATCTTTTCTTTCGTTATCCAAACCCGAAAGACGGCTCCGGCGAAGTCCGCACCGTTGACCAATTGGTGGCGAATGCGCGCGAACTGAAAGCCCAATACGGTTTCACCTCACACAAACTGAAAGGCGGCGTCTTTCATCCTGATTATGAATTGGAGTGTTACCGCGCTGTCGCCGAAGAACTCAAAGGCGAACGTTACCGATACGATTGCAACGGCGTTATGTCTACCGAACAAGCGATTCGTTTCGGGCAAGCTATCGAAGATTTGAACAACGATTATCTGGAAGACCCCGTCTACGGAATGCACGGTATGCGGCGCGTGCGCGAAAAAGTGCGGATGCCGCTTTCAACCAACACCGTCGTCATCAATTTTGAACAACTGGCCGCAAACATTTTGAACACTGCCGTTGATGTGATCCTGCTCGACACAACGTTTTGGGGAGGCATTCGCTCTTGTGTCAAAGCGGCGGGCATTTGCGAAACCTTTCAACTGGGCGTAGCCGTGCATTCATCTGGCGAACTGGGCATTCAACTGGCGACGATGCTGCACCTGGGCGCTGTCATTCCTAACCTCAGCTTCGCCGCCGACGCGCACTATCACCATCTGGCCGACGACATCATCGAAGGCGGCAAACTGAACTATGAAAACGGCAGCATCGCCGTGCCGACAGCGCCAGGATTGGGCGTGACGCTCGACCGCGACAAACTGGCCGAATACAGCGAACTGTATAAACGGTTGGGCGGCTATCCTTACGATCTAGACCCGCTACGCCCCGGCTGGACACCGACCATTCCCAACAATCGCTGGGCTGACCCGAAGGACGCGCGACAACCTGAAATTCCGTACTGATAAAGGCAAGTTTCATAAGTTCTGAAACGTAGACAACAGTCTTTTTCATTTTCCATATACCAATTGGAATTTTTCATTCGTCATTGATTGCCGATAAGTGCCTGAATTGACCGGCAATGGCCAATTTCAAATTTCATATCGCAAATGGAAAATAAATGGCGAACTGTTATTCGGGAAATGAAACTTGCCCTGATAAATTCAATCCGGCTTTTGGACGATGTCTTCAAACACCTGCAATGTTTGTCGCGCTGTCCGCTCCCAAGTGAATTTCGCCGCCTGCGCAATCGCCCGCTGCCGCAATTCGCCGCGCAAACTTTCATCCCACACCAGCCGCTCCATCGCCCGCGCCATTTCCTCCACGCTGTACGGATCGAAGTAAATAGCCGCATCACCGGCCATCTCCGGCAACGCGCTTTGCCGAGCCACCGCCGCAGGCACGCCCAACGCCAAAGCCTCCAACAAAGGAAACGAGCAAGTTTCCGCCAGCGAAGGCTGCACAAACGCCAGCGCCCCGCGATACAGCGCAATCAACTGCTCGCGCGGGCAAGCAGGAACGTGAACCACGCGCCCGCGCAAATTCAGCCGGTCAATCGTTTCTTCAATCTCATTCCAGTAAGCAAGGTCAGCGGCTGCGCCGACCAGGATTAATTGCAATTGCGCCAAGTCCAATTGCAATTGTTGACTGAGGCGGGCGAAAGCTTCGAGCAATCGCAAAACATTTTTGTAACGGTGAAATTGCGAAACGTAGAGCAAATAAGGCTGCGCCACACCCAACCGCTGCAAACCATTCCCGTCAACCGTCGCCAGCCGTTCCCGTTCGCCCCAGTCAATGGCGTGATGCACCACCGCAGGCACGTGC
Source organism: uncultured Heliomicrobium sp. (assembly GCA_964603695.1). Lineage (GTDB taxonomy): Bacteria > Acidobacteriota > Blastocatellia > RBC074 > RBC074 > RBC074. Next base: position 2,273 of record CAZRXE010000733.1, on the reverse strand, counting down.
GGCAACACACCGAAATTTTCGGCAATCTGCCGTCGTGTGTCTTCGCTGAACGCCAGCGAAACGTCACAAGCCTGCAAAGCCTTGCGCATCTGCCGCCGCAACAACTTCAACCGCCAACGGCGCACGATTGACCGCTCTTCGGCAATCAGTTGGGCATTGAGCGGCATGCAGTTGTGCAAGGCAATCACCGTTTTCGTCTTCGCAGGTTTTGACCGGGGAACCGTGCCGGAGTTGGAAAAGAACAAATCCGGCTGAAGTCTGCGCAGATGCGAGGGCAAAACAAACTTGCGCCACAGCAAGCGCAACACGCTCGCCCCCGCCCACTGCCCGTCTCGCAGAAATGGGATCGTCACGCGCACAAAGCGAAACCGTTCGTCGGCAAGTTGGTTGGCCAGCGAGTCCAGGTCGCCCGTGTGAAAAATCAGGAATTCGTGGTTGGAGTGATGTTCGGCAAGCTGCGGAAGCAGCTTTTCCAGATAGAGCCTGCCGCCGCTGATGGCGGCTGTCGCGTCAACGAGAATTTTCATAAGCCGTAATTCGCGGCGCGAGCTTAAGCTATGGCCTCAACTGAAGCAATGATTTACACTTCCCCTTACTTCACTGCAACCGCTGAAAGGTTCAATCCTGCGAATCAATGAGTTCTTCTGCTGCTATCACCGCGCCTGTCGCGCTTATCATTTTCAACCGTCCCGAACCGACCGCCCAAGTCTTTGAAGCGATCCGCCGAGCGCGTCCCACACATCTGGTTGTAATTGCCGATGGCCCACGTGCCAACAAACCTGGAGAAGCGGAGCTTTGCGCCAAAGCTCGCGCCATCACCGAAACAGCGGATTGGCCCTGCCTGATAACCAGGCACTATGCTGATAAAAATCTCGGCTGCCGAAATCGTGTGGCAAGTGGGCTTGACTTGGTTTTCAGTAAATACGAGCAAGCTATTATTTTAGAAGACGATTGCCTTCCTGAACCAAGTTTTTTCCGTTTTTGCGAAGAGTTACTAATGCGGTACCGCGATGACAAGCGAGTTATGGCTATTTCCGGCGACAACTTCCAATTTGGAAACCATCAGATTGAATACAGCTACTATTTCTCGCGCTATCCGCACGTTTGGGGTTGGGCAACGTGGCGGCGAGCTTGGCAACACTACGATGTTTGCCTAACTAATTGGCCACAGATGATGGAAAAGAATTGGTTAAGCGGAATCTTGACAGACCGCCAAGCTATCAATTTTTGGCAGGAAGCTTTTGAGGCCGTTTACAACGGCAGCATTGATACCTGGGATCACCAATGGACTTATGCCTGTTGGCAGCAAAACGGGCTGACCGCGCTCCCACGAATTAACCTGATTTCAAACATTGGTTTCGGTGTAAATGCCACACACACCAGACGCCGGAGCAAGTTCAGCAAAATGACGGTGGAACCGCTGGATTTTCCATTACATCACCCGCCAAACATTTCGAGAGACATAATGGCTGACGAATACACGCAACGGAATAATTTCAACTTAAGTTTACTAGGCCGCGCACGACGCTTGTTCAAACGCTTTTTACCGCAATGAATTTCGATTCACGACAACTCGTTCTATTGCTGATTGCCATCATCGTTCCGTTCATCCTAATGCGAACGAAGCGCCACCAACTTTTGCTGACCTGGGTTTGTTTCACCTTTTCCGTACAAATTTTCGACACTGTAACGCTAACCAATCTGCCCGCTGGTCGCATTGTTGGCTTACTTTATCTGCCCAAGGCGATTTCCCAACTCCGCGAGTGGGCTAAGCTGAAGCCGATCAAAGCGTGGCTTGCCAGTTATGGCTGGTTGCTGATTCTTGGAATAATGTTCGGTTTTATCTGGATTTGGCCGGACACTACGTATACTCGCCCTTTTACGCTGACGGCTCCGGGAAGAACCATCATTTACTCCGCGCGGTTGCTTGCCGACTTTTCACTGGCAATTTTCTTTGCCGAAGAAATTCTACGCGGAAGCGCGCTATTGCGAATTGGCCGGGCGCTGGTTTTTGGCTCAACTCTGAGCGCAATAGTGGGCATCTTTCAATTTGTAACCCAAATTGATCTTTACTTCATTATCACTGGTTTAGGCGAACAGGTTTTGTATCTTGGCCGCCCGCGAGGTTTGGTCGGCGAACCGCGCGCGCTCGGTTTGGCTTGCGCTTACGGAGTCATGATTTTGCTGATCGGAAGAGCAAAGATCTATCCCCTCTGGACGGTTCTGCTCTTCGTCAATCTGGTTAGTCTTCTAAACACCTATTCCGCAAGCTC
>CAZRXE010000732.1:0-3107 GCA_964603695.1 uncultured Heliomicrobium sp. | reverse complement strand
TGCTGAACACCATCGTCAGCGCCGTTCGCGAAGCCGTGAAAGACCTGCCGCCGGAAATCGGTTGCGAAGTGATCGAAAGCGGCATTCATCTAACCGGCGGTGGCGCTTGTTTGCCGGGTCTGGCGGGCTTGATCGCCGCTGAAACTCATTTGGATGTTCATCCGGCCAAGAATCCTTTGCGCGCGGTCATCAACGGCGCAAGGCAAATGCTGGTGACGGGCGCGCAAACAGACATTTGGGCACTGAGCTAATCCCCCAAAGGAGGAGCAAGACTGATGGCCACTCAATCCGCAAGCCTGCAATATGCGGAACCTTACCGCGAAGAACCGGAAGACGGACGCCCCGTGCCGCCCAAACAGATGCTGCCGACAATGTACGATCTTCCGGACGAGGAGGTAGACCAACCCGGTATGCCCGACGTCTTTCACATCTGGCAGCCTCGCCTGCTGGACGAAACCTTCCGCCCGCCCAATTACACGCCTGAAGAAATCTTCACGGCCACGGACATGAACCTCTATTACGACGTGCATGACTTCAGCCGCTACAAACGCCCTGACTGGTTTGCCGTCGTCGGCCTGCGCAGCCCGGAAATGCGTTTGAGTTACGTGATCTGGCAGGAAGAAGTCAGGCCGTTGATCGCCGTCGAACTGCTTTCGCCGCGCACCAAACGCGAAGACCTGGGCGAACTTCTGCGCGACGTTCAGGGCAAGCCCACCAAATGGGAAATGTACGAGAGCTTTCTGCAAGTGCCTTACTACGTCACCTTCGACCGCCGTACCGACAACCTGCGAATCTTCAAACACCAGGGAGAAGAGTACGAAGAAGTCACGGATCATCAGGGACGTTTGTGGATGGAAGAAATCGAACTGGGCTTGGGACTGTGGCGAGGCAGTTACTTGGACAAAACCCGCACCTGGCTGCGCTGGTACGACCGCGATGGCAAATGGCTTCTCAACAAAGACGAACTGCTTGAGCAGGAACAACAGCGCGTCAATCAGGAACGCCTGCGCGCCGAGCAGGAACGCCTGCGCGCCGAGCAGGAACGCCTGCGCGCCGAGCAGGAACGCCTGCGCGCCGAGCAGGAACGCCGCGAAAAAGAAGCCTCAATGCAAAAGGCCGCGCTGTTGGCGGCCAAATTGCGCGACCTGGGAATTGATCCCGATCAACTGTAACCGGAAGTTCACCGAACGCCTTTCAACCTTACTCAGGAAACTTTCAAATCATGCCAATCACAATGCACGACCGCGATGCAGCGCGCGAAACGCTGCTGGACGCTTTTGATTTCGCTCAGGATCAAGTCCGGGCGCTGCTGGAAAAATACCCGTCCGACTATTACCCGATGTACACCGTCGGCGGAAAATTCGGCCAGGATCGCAAACGCTGGACGCACTGGTGCGACGGTTTTTATCCCGGCCTGATGTTCATCTTTGCCGAACTGACCGATGAAGACGAATGGCTGGAAAACGCCGTCAAATACGCCGTGCCGCTGGAATCGCGCCAATACGACCGCGCCGTTCACGACCTCGGCTTCATCTTTCATTCAACCTATTTGCGCTGGCTGGAACTGGGCGGCCCGGCGGAACGCATTCAACCAGTGCTGATTCAAGCGGGCAAGACAATGGCCATGCGTTTTATGGAAAAGGGGCAATACCTACGCTCGTTCGTCGAACCGGCTTCGTTATTCATAGACATTATGATGAATGTCGGGACGATCTTTCACGCCGGGATGGAAACGCACGACATTGATTTGCTGGACATCGCGCATCGCCATTGTCTGACTTCGCGGCGCGTGCTGGTGCGCGGCGACGGTTCGACGGCGCACGAAGCTCTGTTCGATCTGAAAAACGGCGAAATGCTGCGCCAATCCACGCATCAAGGCTATCGCGGCGATTCCTGTTGGAGTCGCGGTCTGGCGTGGTCGCTCTATGGCTTCACGCGCTCGTTCATCCAAAGCGGGCAGTCGGAGTTTCTGGAAACGGCGACTGCCAACGCCGACTATTACCTGGAAAACACGCCCGCCAACGGCATCACGCCCTGGGATTACGACGCGCCCGATGAAGGCCCTCTGGCCAAATCGCAAGTGGATACTTCGGCCTGCGCCATCGCCGCTTCAGGCTTGCTGGATTTGGCGGACGCGGTTCCGGATCGCACCAAATCGCGCGCCTATCGCGACTTCGCGCTGACTTCGCTGCTGACACTGTGCAATGAATACCTCGGCGACAAAACGCCTGGCTTTGAAGGCATTCTGAACGGCGGCGTCTATCACATTCACAAAAACCTCGGCGTTCATGAAGCAGTCATGTTCGGCGAATACTTTTTCGTCGAAGCTCTGCAAAAAGCCCTGGAGGCATTGGACGGCGAACCGATTCCGCGCGGGTTGAAACCTTACCCCGAAGACTCCTTGCCGGCTTCAGCCAAACAATGGGCGGACGGCCCGACCGAAGAAGATATGCCCGCGCCGGAGGCGATCCATGACTGACAACATTGCTCGTTCGGTTTCGCTGGTCACGGGCGCGGGGCGCGGCATCGGACGCGGCATCGCCGTTGAACTCGCGAAGCTCGGCCACGCGGTGATCATCAACTACGCGGGCAATGCCGGTGCAGCGGAAGAGTGCTTGCATCTGGTGCGCGAAGCAGGCGGCGACGGCATCACCATCCAAGCCGATGTCGCTTCGGCGGAAGACCGCGCGCGGCTGCTCGGCGAAGTGCTGGCGGCTTACGGTCGAATTGATTTGTTGGTCAACAACGCGGGCGTTGCGCCCAACGTCCGCGCGGACTTGCTGGAAGCTGGCGAAGAGTCTTTCGACCGGCTCATCAACATCAATCTGAAAGGCCCGTACTTTTTGACGCAAGCCGTGGCGCGACAAATGATCGAACAGGTTCAGCGCCGCGTGGCGAGTCCTTTCGGCTCGCCGCGCATCGTCACGATTACTTCAATCTCGGCCTTCACGGCGTCAACAAATCGTGGCGATTACTGCGTGGCCAAAGCGGGTTTGGCGATGATGACCAAACTCTTCGCCGCGCGACTGGCTGAATTTGGCATCAATGTTTACGAGATTCAGCCCGGCGTCATCGCCACGGATATGACCGGCGGCGTCAAGTGGGAC
>CAZRXE010000731.1:0-3721 GCA_964603695.1 uncultured Heliomicrobium sp. | reverse complement strand
GTGGGGCGCGGTCGAAGCCGGCACGGCGGGCGCGGCTAAGGTCGAAGGCTTCGATGTCTGCGCCAAAACGGGAACGGCGCAGGTCGCATCAACCGCGCGCGTCGGTACAAAAAACAAAGATCACGCCTGGCTCATCAGTTTCGCGCCGCGCGACAAACCCGAATTGGCGATGGTGGTTTTGACGGAGAACGTGGGTTTCGGTGGCACGCACTCCGCGCCGCGCGCCAAACCCATTTACGAAGATTATTACCGCCGCACTCGTGGCCTGGATAAAGAGCCTGTGGCTGAAGAAGCCACGGCGGAAAACGCAAAACCCGCCGGCACGCCCGAAGGTGCAAAGGCTGTGGTTGCGAAAGCTGCAAAACCAGCCGGAACTCCGGTGGGCGGAGCGAAAAATCCGCGATGAGAACTGAGGTCTGAGGACGAGGCGGTTTCCCCGTGTCCTTAGTCCTCAGTACTCATCGCTTGAAGTACTGTTTATGTTCGGCATCAACCGCAGATACCTGACTGATTTCGATTGGCCGCTCTTGCTGATGGCGCTGTCGCTGACAGCGTTCGGCGTGCTCGAAATTTCGAGCGCGGAACCGTCGCCCGGATTGTGGCGGCGGCAGTTGACCGGCGTCGGAATCGGAATGGTGGTTCTGGTAGTGGTGACGATGTTCGATTACCGCAGAATCATCAACATCGCGCCCTATCTGTATGGCGTTGGCGTCGTTTTGCTGGCGTTGATTATGACGCCGCTGGGCAAAGAGGTGAATGGAAATCGCAGTTGGCTCGATTTCGGCCACGGAATACAGTTTCAGCCGTCGGAGCCGACCAAGATTTTCACCATTCTCTTTCTGGCCTATTACCTGGCAGGCGTGAAAAAGCGCCCGCTGGATCTGCGGACGGTAATTATTGCGGGGTTGATCTGGGCTGTGCCGACTGCACTCGTGTTTGCCCAACACGATACGGGAAGCGCACTCAGTTATATCTCGTTTTTAGCGGCTATGCTTTTCCTTTCGGGACTGCGTTGGTCCTGGATTATCGCCGCTCTGGCTGGCGTGATGCTCGTTGGTGTGCTGGCAGTGCCGAAAGCAAAAACCTGCGAGGGCTACAAATGCGAACGCATCAGAGCCGTTTATTGGCCGGAACTGGCCGATAAACGTTTCCGCTATCAAAACGAACAGTCGGAAATCGCAGTCGGTTCGGGCGGAATTTTTGGAAAAGGATTTAAGCAAAGCACCCAGGCTTCGGGCGGTTTTATTCCCGAAGTGCACAACGATTTTATTTTCGCCGTGGCGAGCGAGGAGACGGGCTTCGTCGGCTCAGTAGCCGCGTTGGTCATTTATATGTTGATCATCACCCGACTGGTTCAGATTGCGCGCGTGTCGCGCGAGCGGGTCGGATTTCTGTTGGTCGGCGGATTCGCGGCATTGCTGCTGTATCACGTCACGGTCAACGTCGGGATGGTGGTCAGGGTTTTGCCGATTATGGGCATCCCGCTCCCTTTGATGAGTTACGGCGGAACGTCGGTCATCGCCACTTTGTTCGGGCTTGGACTGGCGATCAGCGTGCGGTTGCGCAGATTTGTGAATTAGTCCGTGGTTCGTTGTCGGTTGTTGGTTGGTCAATGCCGGTGAAAAATCGGGCAAAGGATCGCCACCGGCAAAAACAACTGGCAACTTACAACCGGCAATCGCCCGCAAGGTTTTCCCAATGCACACAATTCAGCGCCGTCATGGCTGCGCACTCGACAAAAGTTGCGCGCGGCGGCAACAGCAGTTCGGCTTAACGACACCCGCGCTTGGCCTTCAAGCCAAGTGTGGGTCGAGGTGTATTTGTTCGTGGGTCGAATGGCTGACAAATTGACGTAACTTCCGCTTTGCGAACCGGTGCATTTGGTCACCGCTTCGGCAATGCGGAACCTCCCCCGCTTTTATCGCTCCCCGGCGAGCAGACTAAAAGCCAGACAGGAGATTTTTGAATGTCCAAAGAAATGATTATTAGCGTCAACGGACGCGAAAAAAAGATTGCTATTATTGAAGATGATGTGGTCACGGAGTTTTACGTCGAACGCGGCGACGAAAACCAGGGCATCGTCGGCAACATTTATAAAGGCCGCGTGATGAAGGTGCTGCCCGGCATGCAATCGGCCTTCGTTGACATCGGTCTGGAACGCGATTCCTTCCTTTACGTTTCTGACTTTTTCGACGAAGACCTGGACGAGGACGAAGACGACGTTCGCAAAGAACCCGCGCGGCCTCAACCGATTCAAACACCGCCGCAAAAGATCGAACGCCCGTCGCGCCAGCGCGAAGCGGCGCGCGCGCCTCAAATCATCGAATTGGAGGAAGATGAATTTGAAGAAGTGGATCCGCACGCGCTCGCGTTGCGCCACATAGAGGAAATTGCCGAAGAACCTTTGATCGAACCCGCGCCGGATGAAGAGTTGGTGCTTCCGCCTGCGGTCAAACTTCCACTGTTGCCGCTGGATTTGCCTGAGTTGGAGGATGAAGTCGTGGTGGAGGAAAAGGCTGAAGTCCGCGAACGTGGCCCTCGCCAAAGGCGCAAAAACCGTCTGCGTTATGTTGAGCCGGAAGCGCCGGAACCGGTTGAAGAAGAGGTTGCTGAAACAGTCGAAAGCGAACCACTTGAGGAAGAAAGCATTCCCGAAGACATTGTGGTTGTTGAACCGGAACCGGAAGTTGATGAAGCCGCAAGCGGACGTGGACGCGGACGTGGTCGTGGACGCGGACGCGGTCGTGGACGTGGACGTGGAGGCGATGAAGTTGTCGAAGTCGAAACCAAAAAAGTGCCCGAGGCGGAAGAGCCGCCTTCGCAAGTGCTGGTGCATCACGAACCACTCGAACGCGTGATGGACGATGACGAATCCACCGCTGGCGATATGCTCAAAGACGCGATGATGCAGGAGCGTATTGCCGGCTATATTCACGAAGAAGAACGCCACACCTCCTTGCTGGACCTGGAACCGACGCCCGAAGTTCACGTCGGTTCGCTGCAACACGCGCTTTCGTTGTCGTCGGATTTCGAGCGCATCAGCGATCCCGAAGACATACTGGAATTGCCGCCGACACCTGAGTTTGTCGAACCTGTCGAAGTTGCGGAAGTCGAACCGCCCGTTGCTGAAGCCGTGCCCGAAGCTGAAAATTCATCGCCGACGGCAGTCGAAGAAACTCCTGAAGCCACTCCGGAAGCTGTTTCCGAAGAGCAACCCCCCGCCGACGAAGAGAGTCACCACGCCGTGACACAAGCCTTGCCGTCACTTGCGGAAGTGTTGGGTGCGCTAGAGACAGTTGCCGAACCACCCGCTGCGATCTTGCCGGAGGCCATCGAACCGCCAGCGGAACCTGCTCCCGCAATTGAAGCCGCGCCGCGCGAAGAAACCGGTTTGACCCATCACGTCGAGGAAATGAGTTCGGATGTGGAACTGCTGCACCTGAATCCACCCGCCATTGAATTCGGCGAAGTGACACCGATTGAAAGCGAGTCCGCAGTCGCCGAGGAAGAAGCGCCGAAAGAAGAATTGAAAGACGCCAGCGCGAAAATTCGCCAGCGTTCGCGTCGCGGCGAAATGGCCACTCGTCGTGGTGGTCGCGGTCGCCGTCGGACGTTCCGTCCGCGCACCGGTGCCAACGACGCCACCATGGATGAAGAAGAAATTCAGGACGATCAGGACGACGCGCCCGCACCCGCTTTGCTGCCCCGCGCGCCGGAACGT
>CAZRXE010000730.1:0-1610 GCA_964603695.1 uncultured Heliomicrobium sp. | reverse complement strand
TCTCAACGTCTTCTCTTGATTTCGTCGTTGGCGCTTTTATTTTATTCCCATTCCTGAGCTTGCAAGCCGGAACCGATCAGGAAGTTTGAAGAATCAGCAACGGCGTGGCTGATCCGCCACCTGCCGTCACGTTCAGCAAAGCCGATGGCGACAGCCGAATGCCAGCGCCTTCCACTTCTTCGCCCGCCCAGGTGTACGGGTCGAAATCCACGTAGCGGTTTTCAAACTTCACTTCGCCGTCAGCCAGCGTGGGGAAGGATTGTTGCAGCAGTTCGACGCGCTCCTGGATAACGAACGACGCGCCGAGAGCATCGTCAATCGCCTGTCGCCATTTTTCCTCGCTGCATTCCCAACCCAACGTCACGCCGCGTCCGCCGTAATCGGCGTTCGGTTTCAGCACCAATTGTTCGCGGTGTTGGGCGATGAATTCCAGCAGGTCAACTTTGCGTCCGTGGTAGGTGGTGTGGCCTTCGCGCAGTTTGCGCGTCCAGGGAATGTGGCGGCGCAGGGCGGCGATTTCTTCGGCAGGGAAGAGGGTTTCGTTGGCTGGGTCGTCCAGCAGCGCGAAGACTGCTTTTTTGAAGAGCATTTGCACGCGGAAGGAATTGGCCACGCAGACCGCGCGGTCGCGTGCGGCGCGCACCAGCGGGTGATTCAATCCGCAACGCGCAATCAGTTCACCGGTGACGACGCGTTTGTAAACCAGGTTGATTTGGAAATCGCCCGCCCGCAGCCAGCCGCCGCGATAATCCAATTCGCGCGGATCCACGATGATGGTCGGGCAGCCTTGCGATTCAAAGTAATGGCGGCAGATGTCGAATTCGGCGCGGGTTTGCACTTCGTTCCAATCCACGATGGCGATGCGCGGACGTTCCGCCACCATCCCTTTGCCCCATTCGCGATAACAGTGCAGCAGGGTTTGGAACAATTGGCCGCGAATGTTGACGCGCCGTAGCGGAAAGCGTTGGGCGAATTCGCGGACGGCCTGCATCTCCATGAACATTTCGCTCAGCACATCGCCGTAAAGCAGTCCGCCGGGCGAATCGGCGTTGTATTCGACAAAGCTGAAATCGCCGCGCGAATCCAGAAACGCATCCAGCCTGCCGCTCGTGTCCGGCGCGCGAAAGCCGGGTTCGATGGCAATGATTTGCTCTTCTTCAGAAGTCAGGTCGAGTTCGGCGCGCAAGCTCGCGTCGGTCAACAGCGCCTGTCCCAGCCGTTCGATGGCCGACAGCACAAGCTGGGAATCGCCTTTGATGTATTCGTACTGCGCTTCGCCGATGAGCATAGGTCGCAGCACGGAACAGATTGGCCGCAAGCCGAAAGTCAGGTTGTGTTTTGCGGTTCCGCCAAGCAGTTTTTCGATCACGTCTTCCAACGCGGAACCGTGAAGCAGCGAGTGGTAGTGTTCGATGGCGTCTGAAATCATTGCTTTGTGTGTGACGGGGCATCATCGGGGGCATCATCTTGCGGCGGCAGTTCTTCTCCCTGGCCGCCGCCGCCAGGCAATTGACCTTGTTGGGCGTCAATTCTGTACTCAATTGCTTTTTGCATGTCGGGACGTAGGAACTGATCGAATCCCATCATCGCGTTTCCGACAAGGCCGCCGC
>CAZRXE010000729.1:0-1998 GCA_964603695.1 uncultured Heliomicrobium sp. | reverse complement strand
GCTTTCGCGCAACGCCGAAACGGCCGTCAAGCTGCTGCTCGAATTGATCGAAAATCCTTACTTCGGCAAAGAAGAAGTCGCCCGTGAAAAAATGATTTTGCTGGCTGATCAACTTGCGCGCCGCGATGACGACAAGGCGCGCGCGACGGAATTGATGTGGGCGTCGCTCTTTCCCGGCCATCCTTACGGCTTGCCGCGCCTGGGTCTGGCCGATGCCGTGAAGAATGCCAACGAAGCCGCGCTCGAAGCCTGGCACAACAAAATCATCAAACGGCAATACCCGTTGGTCTTGCTGGTTGGCGACACGGACGGTTCGGCGCTGGTGTCCAGAATCTTTTCCGAAGGTTTGAAGCGCGGTGATCTGGACAAGACGTTGAAAGTGAACGCGCCAGGTCTGTACTCCGCGCCTGAAGACAAGATCGAACAACGCCGGCGCGTGGCAACTTCGCAGGCAGTGGGTTTTCGCCTGTCACCTGCCACGCCGCCGCAAACGGCTTCGCAAACCGATGAACAAGCCGTGCTGGCAATGCTGACACAGATTGCCGCGCTCGGAAAAATTAACGAAGAGATGCGTGCCAATCTGGGTTTGGTAGATTCGCTGACAATCCAAACCGATCCGCGCGTGGCCGGCAGCATCTTCCTGGGGCGCTTCGCCTCGACGCCGGAAAATGCCGCCAAAGCGCGCGAAGCTTTCCTGGCCGAATTGCAAAAGCTGGCCGCCGCGCCGCCCACTGACGAAGAGTTCGAGCAAGGCCGCAACGCCACCATCGGACGCTACTTCATCTCGCTGCAACGTCATCCGGCGCGCGCGCTGGAATACGCCAGAACAGTGATTTTCAACCGCAACCCCGCGAGCGTGGAATCGCAACCCGATTCGCTTCGCGCCGTCAAAAAAGCCGACATCAAGCGCGTGGCCGAAAAACTGAATCAACCCGGTCGCGGTATGGTGCAGGCTGGAAAATGATGATGCCGACTTTTAACCCACACTTTGAACTTTCGATGAGAGCAGTTGTTTTGGCTGCTCTCTTTCTTTTTGCGAGTCTGACAATTTGTGGGACAGGCTTTAGCCTGTCTTCCGTCCGTGAACAGTCTAAAGACCGTCCCACTTTGCTGCTGCCGAACGGTTTGGCGCTGGATACCAAAGGCGATTTGTACATTTCGGATATCGGCGCACATCAAATTTTCAAACTGGAAAAAGGCCGCTTGACAGTGATTGCCGGAACCGGCGAAAGCGGTTTCAGCGGCGACGGCGGCCCAGCGGCCAAAGCGCAACTGTTCGCGCCGCACGATCTGCTTTTTGATGCCGAGGGAAATCTGCTGGTCGCCGACACGCAAAACCACCGCATTCGCCGCATTGATCGCCGAGGCGTAATCACGACCATCGCGGGCGACGGCAGCGGATCGAAAACTTCGCTCAATAATCCGCAAAGCATCGCGCTCGACGGCGCAGGCAAGTTGTTAATCGCGGATACCTACAACCACGTCGTCCGCCGCGTTGATCGCAACGGCGCAATGACGACTTTTGCCGGAACCCAAGCAGGCTTTGACGGCGACGGCGGCCCGGCGACCAAAGCGCAATTGAGTTTGCCAATGGCCGTAACCGTTGCGCCTGATGGAAACGTATTTGTCAGCGATGGCGGCAACAGCCGCATTCGCCGCATTTCGCCGGATGGCAGGATTCAAACCATCGCCGGTTTTGGCCCTGCGCAAGACACTTACGGCGGCGGTTTTGCTGGCGATGGCGGCCCGGCGGAAAAAGCCAAAATTTTCATCGCCTGCGATTTGAAAACCGATGCGGCGGGCAATCTGTTCATTTCCGACAGCGGCAACAATCGCATTCGCGTCATTCGCGGCGGCGTGATGAACCCCATTGCAGGTTCCGGCCAAACAGGTTTTAGCGGCGACGGCGGCGAAGCGTCAAAGGCTGAATTTAACGCACCGCAAAAAATCGCATTGGCCAAAGACGGCAGTATTTTTCTGGCCGACCGCGCCAATCAA
>CAZRXE010000728.1:0-4181 GCA_964603695.1 uncultured Heliomicrobium sp. | reverse complement strand
CGAACGATTTACATAGAAACTTCAGACACGGATGAACAGAGCTTCTACCTAAAATCTGATCTGTGTTTGTCCGTGGTCAGCCGTGGCTCTTTCTTGATTCCGGGAAGTTAATTTCCAACGCGCCCTTACTTGGCTTTGCCTTGATTGGCAACGGCTTCCGCCGCTTTGGCGATGGCTTCGGCGTCGCCAAGATAATAGTGTTTGATGGGCTTCAGGTTTTCGTCCAATTCATAAACCAGCGGAATGCCCGTGGGAATGTTCAGGCCGATGATTTCTTCTTCGGAAATGTCGTCGAGATATTTGACCAGCGCGCGCAAGCTATTGCCGTGGGCGGCGACAATTACGCGCTTGCCGGCTTTGACCGCCGGCGCGATTTGTTCGTGCCAGTGCGGCAGCATACGCGCGACGGTGTCTTTCAGGCATTCGGTCAGTGGCAATTCTTCGGCGCTCAGGTCGGCGTAGCGCGGATCGTTGCCGGGAAATCGCTCGTCCGTGGTTTCAAGTTCCGGCGGCGGAATGTCGTAACTGCGCCGCCAGATTTTCACCTGCTCGTCGCCGAACTTGGCGGCGGTTTCGGCTTTGTTCAGCCCTTGCAGCGCGCCGTAATGGCGTTCGTTCAGCCGCCACGAATGGTGAACCGGAATCCACATCAAATCCAATCCGTCCAATACCGTCCACAGCGTGCGAATGGCGCGTTTCAAAACGGACGTGAACGCCACGTCGAAGGTGAAGCCCTCGGCTTTGAGCAATTCGCCGGCAGCTTTGGCTTCGGCGCGACCTTGTTCGGACAAATCCACGTCGGTCCAGCCAGTGAAACGATTTTCCTTGTTCCAGGTGGATTCTCCGTGACGAATTAAAACCAGTTTGTACATCTGCAAATGTCTCCCAGAAAGTTTGATTAAGATCACCGCCCGTCATCACTGATTGCCTCAACCGGGCAGCATTCCAAAGCTTCGCGGCAAAGGCTTTCTTGTTCGCCGTTGGCGGGCTGTTTGAACACGACGACATAGCGCCGCGCGGCAATGCGTTTGAAATTTTCCGGCGCAATGTCGCGGCAGACTTCGCAATCCACACAGCGGCTGTCCACATAAAAACGACCCGCGACGTTTTCCGGTAAACGAAGAATTCGATCAGTCATGGCGAAAGAACCGTCGGCTAGTGCGTCCGCGCGTTAAAATTGTTCAGTACACGAAGCTCGCGCGGATTCGATTCCTGTTCAAAAAGCGCCTCGCTCAATTTGTGAGCGTTTTCCGGCTTGTGTTCGTGCGCGTGGTAGCTCGACCGGACGAGCGGGCCGGATTCGACGTAACGAAAACCCATTTCCAGCCCGAGGCGTTTGAATTCGGCGAACTCCGCCGGCGTGTAGAACTTTTCCACCGGCAATCGGCGCTCGCTCGGTTGCAGGTATTGGCCGATGGTCAGAATGTCGCAATCCACCGCGCGCAAATCGCGCATGGTTTCAATGATTTCTTCAGTCGCTTCGCCGAGGCCGACCATGATGCCGGATTTGGTCAGCATCGTCGGCAACACGCGGTCGCGATAGTCCGCCGCGCGGCGGAGCAGTTTCATCGTCCATTCCCGGTATTGAGCGTGCGGCCGAACGCGGCGATAAAGGCGTGGAACCGTTTCCGTGTTGTGATTCAGCACGTCAGGTTGCGCCGCCAGCACAACATCCAACGCATCGTCATTGCCTTCAAAGTCCGGAATCAACACTTCGACTTTGCAGTTGGGATTGACGGCACGAACGGCGCGAATCGTCGTGGCCCAATGCTCCGCGCCACCGTCGGATTTATCATCGCGATTGACGCCGGTGATGACGGCGTGTTGCAGATTCAGTTTTTTGACGGCTTCGGCGACGTGCGCGGGTTCGCCCGCATCGAGCGGTTTGGGTTCGCCTTTGCTGACCGCGCAGAACCCGCAGCGCCGCGTGCAAACATCACCCGCGATCATGAAAGTCGCGGTGCGGTTCGACCAGCACTCATAAATGTTCGGGCAGCGCGCCTCCTGACAAACGGTGTTCAGACTTAGATCGTTCATCATCCGGCGCACTTCCAGGAAGTCCTCGCCCATGTTCAGCCGAATTTTCAGCCATTCAGGTTTCGGCAATTTGTCTTTCAGTGATCTCATAATGCCTTGATTATAACCGACCGTTAGTGATGGTGCGGTGTGAGAGCCGAATCAAGCGGCGCGATGACTTCGTTGCCTGCGTCGTTGAATTCGCCTTCCCAGCGGGCGACGACCGCCGTTGCCAGACAGTTGCCGATGACGTTGGTGGCGGTGCGCGCCATGTCCATCAATTCGTCCACGCCCAGAATCAGCGCGATGCCTTCCAGCGGCAGGTCGAATTGCGCCAGCGTGCCGGCCAGCACCACCAGCGAAGCGCGCGGCACGGCGGCGATGCCTTTGGTCGAAAGCATCAGCGTCAACAGCATGATGACTTGTTGTTGCCAACCCAGGTGAACGTTCGCGGCCTGCGCTACGAAGATCGCCGCCAACGACAGGTACAGCGTTGAACCGTCCAGATTGAAGCTATAGCCCAGCGGAAGAATGAAGCTGACGATACGGCGCGGCACGCCCAGCCGCTCCATGTTTTCCAGCGCTTTAGGGAAGGCCGATTCGCTGGACGTGGTGACGAACGCCAGCATCGCCGGTTCTCTGACCAATTGGAAAAACCGTTTGAAGGGCAACCGAATCAGCAGTGCGATGGGAATCAGCACGACCAGAATGAACACCGCGAGCGCGCCGTAGAGTGTCAGAATCATCATTGCCAGATTCTTCAGCACTTCCAGCCCTTTGTTGCCCACGGTGTAGGCCATGGCCGCGCCGACTCCCCACGGCGCGAAGTTCATGACGAAGGCCGTAAACTTGAACATCGCTTCGGACAGCGATTCGCAGAAGGCAATCATCGGCTTGCCTTTTTCGCCGACTGAGGCCACGGCCAGCGCGAAAATCAGACTGAAGACGACAATCTGCAACACGTCGTTTTCGGCCATGGACTTAATCAAGCTGGTCGGGAAGACATTGACGATGTGATCCTGCGGCGTCATTTTGCCGGCGCGTCCGGCGATTTCTTTGGCTTCGGCGCTTTGTTCGCGCGGCAGATTGACGCCGACGCCGGGTTTGGTCAGGTTGACGGCGAACAGGCCGATGACCAATGCCAGCAAGGTGGCGAAGGTGAAATAGGCCATCGCTTTCAAGCCTATGCGCCCGACTTCGCGGATGTTGCCGGTTCCGGCGATGCCAACCACCAACGTGGAGAAAATCAGCGGCGCGATGATGACTTTAATCAGGCTCAGGAACACGCGGCTCAGCACGCGCACCCATTGCAGTGCCTGTTCTTTCGCGTGCGGATTGTTGTCAAAGAATTTGTGAATCAGCCAGCCAACCAAAATACCAATCGCAAGACCGATGAAAATCTGCTTCGTCAGGGAGAGTTTTTTCATAGGGTGTCAGTCGCCAGTTTGCGGATGCCGGTTGCGTTTTGATCAACAGACATTTCTCGGTTGAACACTTCGCCGAAATGACGCTGGACGCTTTCAACGACCAGACGCATTTCGACCGGATGACCTAACAGCTTTTCGAGAGAAGTAACGCCGTGACCGCGAATGCCGCAGGGCACGATCAATTGAAAGTAATTCAAATCCGTGGTGACGTTCAGCGCGAAGCCGTGCATCGTCACCCAGCGAGAAATGCGTATGCCGATGGCGGCCAGCTTTTCCTCGCCGACCCAAACACCAACGAAGTCGCCGCCGCGCGGTTCCGCTTCAATGCCGAAATCGCGCGCGGTGCGAACCAGTGTTTCCTGCAAATCACGCACGTAGCGACGAATGTCCTGTCGTCCGGGTTCCAGTTTCAAAATCGGATAACCGACCAATTGGCCTGGGCCGTGATAGGTGACATCACCGCCGCGTCCGGTTTCATGCAATTCAACGCCGAACTGCGCGCGCACGGTTTCATCGGCCAGAATGTTGGTACGATCTGCCGCTCGTCCCAGCGTAATGACGTGCGGATGCTGGAGCAGCAAAAAGGTGTCGGGAATCTCGTCGGCTTTGCGCTTTTCGACTAATTCTTTCTGAAGCCCGTGTGCTTCTCCATAAGGAATCAAGCCGAGATAAGGTGTTTCGCAAAATGCCATAGGTGATAGGTTGCAGATGGTAGGTTGTAGGCAAACCTGCCACCTA
>CAZRXE010000727.1:0-2927 GCA_964603695.1 uncultured Heliomicrobium sp. | reverse complement strand
GCATATCTCCATTTTGCCCTTGCGCGGCGATGCGTGTTTGGCCGTTGGAACTATTGATGATGAACCAATAGCCGTTTTGCCTGCGCCAGACGGCAAGGTCTGTTTTGCCGTCGCCGTCGTAATCGCAAGGCTCAGGTAGGTCATAGTATGGCGCGGCGGCACTTCCCCAGGCGCGAGTGTCGAGCGTGCCGTTGGAGCTTTTCTGGATGTACCAGGTTCCAGTCGCGCCGCGCCAAACCGCCAGATCGCATTTGCCGTCGCCGTCATAATCGCCTGGCACTGCGGTGTCGCCATTCTCGCCGAGTTGGATTCCCCGCCACTGATTATTCGAGCTTTGAATGTAAAACCAAGTGCCGGTCTGTCTGCGCCAGACGGCCACGTCGGCTTTGCCGTCACCGTCGTAATCGCAAGGCACTGGCGTGTCGTAATACGGCGCGTAAGAAGCGCCCCATTGCAGAGTCTGCAACGCGCCATTGGAACTGCGCAGGATGTACCAGTAAGTGGTCGAGCCGCGCCAGACAGCGAGGTCAGTTTTGCCGTCGCCGTCATAATCCGCCGCCACCGGCGTATCGCCGCTTTGCCCCAGATTCTGAATGCGGTAAGCGCCGTTCGAGCTGTTGATGATGTACCAGTTCCCTTCCGACGGTCGCCAAACGGCGAAGTCCGTTTTGCCGTCGCCGTCGAAGTCTCCCGGCGTGGGAATGTCGTAATACGGCGCGAAAGAAGCGCCCCAGGCGGTGTTTTGAGCCGTGTTGCTGGAACTTCGCGTCAGCATCCAATACGTCGTCGAACCGCGCCAGACGGCCACGTCGGCTTTGCCGTCGCCGTCGAAATCACCGCGACGCGCGCGTTGCGGCGGCGGAGTGGCGACACTGGCGATGACGAAAATTGACAAGGCTTTTTGCGCGGTTTGCCCGGCGGAATCAGTGACGCGAACCGTGAGGTTATACGTGCCGCCGCCGGAGGCAAATCCGCTGATGGTTCCGCCGGCATTCAAACTCAATCCGGGCGGCAAAGCGCCGGCAGCCAGGCTCCAGGTGTATCCCGACGAACCGCCCGAAGCGACCAGCGATTGCGAGTAGAAGTTTCCGGCTTGCGCGCTGGGCAGGCTGGACGTGCCGATGGTCAACGGAGTGGCGACGCCGGCGCTGCCCGGATAAATGAACCGAATGGCTCCGGCGTCGTCATCGCGTAAACCCGCGCAGCGTCCGTCGAAATGCGCGTAGGCATACATCGTCGCCGTCGAATCCAGCGAATGGCCGATGCCCAGCGCGTGGCCGAGTTCGTGCGTGGCGATTTCCCGCACGTTGCAACTGTTGCCGAAATAACAACTGGCGTATGGATTGAAAGACATATTGCCTTCCAGCGCGCGATAAAACGTGATGCCGTTGACGACGCGTGTTTGCACCAGGCTGTAGCTGATGATGCCCGCCGCCGCCAGAATGCCCGAACAGCCGCCGCCTGAAGGCGAGAATGGCGAATAGTTATCGCAGTTATTGAATGAGATGGTGTTTTCGCCATCCAGGTAAAGCAGCCCACAATTCGTCGTGCCGCCGCCGTTGCTGACGCGCAAAGCCGTGCTGCTGACGCCAGACCAGGCGCTCATCGCCGCCAGCATGTCGTTGACGATGGTGGTATTCGGCGCGCCCGCCGAATTGATTTTGAAGACCACAGGCTGTCCTGTGTCCGGCTCGAACCAGCGCGGCGGATAGCTGCCGTTGATGAGCGTGAATTTGGCGACGGTCGAATCCGACGCCGTCAGATGTTCAACCGGCAGCGCGCGCGGACTGACGTTGTAATACTTCGTTTCGTGCTGAGATGACGCGGCCTGCAACGCCTTGATCCGCCCACGCAATGTTTCGGCGAAAGTGAAGAAATCGGCGCGTTCGGTGATCGCGCCGGATTGCGAACGTCCGACCACTGTCACATTGCCGCTGCTCATATTACGCATCAATTGGACCTTGCCGGCGGCCTTGTCGGTGTTGACGTTGAATTTGCCCAGAAACCATTGGTGAACGCGCAAACTGCCGTCCGCCCAGGTGTCCAGAAACAGCAGCACGTCTTCGCCGGGTTTGAATTCCGGCGTGCCGAAAATGACGCTGCCGCGATCCTGTGTGACGCCGCCCGGTTCTTTAATGACGATTTCGCTGGTGGTGATTTGCCCTTTGAAGACTTCCTGCACACGCAGGGTGACATACGTGAAAATCGCCTTGTGACTTTCATCGTAACCGCTGGCGACCGCCGTCACTTGCCCGCGCACAATGGCGCGCGCGCCGATAATCAATTCATCATCGCTGGGAATGATGACGCTGGTGGCGTTGGCCAACGTGGCCGCCGCCAAAACAAAAAACACTGCACACGAGGTCAGCTTCGCCTTCCTCAAAAACATACTTCCTCCTACACAGGCCGGCGCGCGACACACGACTCCTGAAAGCGCACGCACCAGTGCCTCTGAAAAATGATTCGGTTTTGTCAAAACTGGATTCTTGAAGTGTTGAATCTTCTGCCTCGGCTTCAATCCGTCACGAACGCGCGCGGATGAACTTCCGAAAATGGGGCAAATGGCGGGGCATGCCGATGCGCCAATGGCGCATGTGTGTGTGTAGGAATCACTTATGTGGGGAAAATGCGTTGCGGCAGGTCAAGCTGACGAGCGAAACGGCACCATATTGTTTTCTCCTTTTTTCTCAGTCTTGTCGCGCACACGCGCAGCCGGCCCGATAGCAATGAACGCTCTCGGCACAGACAAACAGCGAACGCAACTTAATTTCAAACAAACCTGGAACTTCAGAAAAATGAAGCGGAAATTTTTGGGAGATTGCCGGCTCAAAGGTGAAACAGCGTCTTGGGATGCGACGGTGAGACCGTGTTTCGATGACTTCGGGGATGTCTTGATAGGGCTTTTAATGAGCGAGCGGGGCGCATTA
>CAZRXE010000726.1:0-3551 GCA_964603695.1 uncultured Heliomicrobium sp. | reverse complement strand
AACGCGCGGCGGGCAAAGCGCCGCGCACGCAATGGCTGCGCAATTCGGCGATGATCGCGTCTTATCGCGGCAAGCTGGAAGAGTCTTTGAAGCTGTGGCGGCAGGTGATTGAAGTCGAACCGTTGGCGATAGACGCCAATCGCAACGTCGCGCAGTTGCTGGCCGAAACCGAAGGCCGCGATCAGGCGCTGGAATTTTGGCGCGCCGTCACCGAACGCTTTCCGCATTCGCTGCCGCTGCATCAATTGCGTATTGATTGGTTGCGCGACGATCCTGAAGCCGCCGAAGCCGCGTTGCGTCACGTGGTCGAATTCGAGCCTGCCAACGCCTGGGCGCGGCGCGAGCTTGCCTATAATCTTTGCCAGCAGCGCCGTTACGAAGAGTCGCTCGAAGAAGCCGTTACCGGGCGCGAACTGGAACCTGAAATCGCTTTCGGTCATTGCGCCATCGGCACTATTCACGCGGAGATGGGCAACTTTCCGATGGCGCGGCTGGCCTTTCGCGAAGCCATCAGACTTTCAGTGGATGCCGAATACGCCATCAACGAACTGATGGCCAGTTCGCACACCAATGCCGAACGCCGCGAATCGCTGGAATTCATTCAGCAGGAATTGATTCGACAAGTAACCTTTGGCGACGGCTTGCAGGCTTACAGGCAGGCCGCGCGTCTGACGTTGGCCGGCGAAGAAGTTCTCAAACTGCTGCAAGCCGCGCTCGATGCGCGCCCCGATCTTTGGCACGCTTGGTCGGTGATGGTTTTTCAATTGATGGATTTGCAGCGGCTGGACGAAGCTTTGCGAATCGCCAAAGAAGCGACGGAACGCTTTCCGCTGTTGCCGCGCGTGTGGCTGGATTTGGCGGCTGTCCATCAGGCGCGGCTGGATCAAAATGGCTTGATGGAAGCCTTGCAGCAGGCGCGCCGGATCAACCCGGCCTGGAGCGTGCCAACGCAACAACTGGCGGAGTGTCACCAACGCGCTGGCGATTTTGGCAAGGCGCGCGAATTGATTGAACAATCCATCGCTTACGCGCCGCTCGATCACACCAACTACGGTTATTTAGCGGAAGTGCTGTGGCAATTGGGCGAACGCGAGAAGGCGATTGAAAAGATTCGACACGCCGTGACCATTGAACCGGGTTACGACTGGGGCTGGCGCGCCTTGCGCGATTGGGCGCAGCAAATCGGCAAGTCCGAACTGGCGTTGGAATGTGCGCGCGCTCTGACCGCGAAACGTCCTAAGCAGGCGCGTTCCTGGCTTATTCTGGCACAGACTGAAGCGCAGGAAGTCGAAGATCGTTTGCTCGCCGTTGACCGCGCCATCGAACTCAATCCTTATCTTGTGGACGCACACGGATTGAAATCACGTTTGCTGACGCAATTGCGACGTTACGACCAGGCGCGTCTGGCCTGCCACCCGGCCCTTTATGGCGACACACTGCCGCCGGAGTTGCGTTGCGCCGAAGCCATCATCGAAGCGGATCGAGGCGATTTGCAGGAAGCCGTCAAAAAACTGCGGAAGTTCGTCGAAGAAGAGCCGAACTTTTACCCGGCCTGGAATCTGTTGGCCGACTGGTACCGCGCGACCGACGCCAAACAACAGTATTTGGACGCCGCCGGAGAAATGGTGCGCCTGGCTCCGCATCGTTCCGTGCCGCTCGGCTATCTGGCCGAAGCTCAATTGCTCAATGACGACCGCGGGCGCGCCAAGGAAACCTTGCAGCACGCGCTGACGCTCGATCCGGCCTACGAATTCGCCGGAACCGCGTTGTTCGATTTGCAGTTGCAGGATTACGACCTGGACGCCGCCGAAAGAACGCTGGGCATCCTGCGCCGACAAATCGGCGGCGACGCTGCGCTGCTTCGCGATTTGAAACTGGCCGGCAAACGAAAACACTTTGAACGGGCGCGCGAACATTTCAAAGCCTTGTGCCTATCGGCGAGTACCGACCCCAGCTTCATCGCCGAAGCCGTCACCGCCGATATGGAAACCGACTGGGGCGCAATCGTTGATGTGGTGATCGAAGAAACGCTCAACTCGCCGCAAGCTAATCCTTACGTCGGCGTAGTCTTCGTTGAACGCTGCGAAGCCTCGCGTAAATGGGAAACCTGTCGTCGCCGGTTGCTGAATTTGCCAGAACGCGGCGAATTATGGCGCAGAGCGATTGGCGCGTATTTGGAAGCCCTGGCTAACGCCGGCGAAAAACATCGCGCACGCCAATTGATCGCCGAACTGCGCAATGATTTGCGCGGCTACGTGCAAAGCTGGGGTAACACAGGTTATGTGCTGTTCAATTTGGGCGACGTGCGTTCGACGATTGACTGGCTGGCCGACTGGCGCGAACGCACCGGCGCTGAATCCTGGATGCTGTGGAATCTGAGTGTTGCGCTCAGCACAGAAGGACGAGATCGTGAATCCCACGAAGTCTGCCTGCACGCCCTGACTTTGCCGCCGGACGATTTGACGCAATCCCACACGCTGCTCGTCGCCTACCGCGAACTGCTTGGCGGAAAAGTCGTTGAAGCGTTCTCGCATTTTTCCGCAATCAACGAACCGACTCTGCGGGAATGGGATCGCTTCCTCTGGCAGATCGTCTGCGCGCTCCGAGACTTTCATCAGATGCGCGACATCGAAACACCCAACCACGTCGAAACCGTTGACCGCCTGCTGGAATTGATGCGCGAGACGGACTATTTCAAAGGCAGCGAGATGCTGGTCAAACTCAATCGCCAAGCCATCCTTTACTTGGCCAAAGATCAAGGCAGTCTGATTTTCACTCTGTCCGTTCGTGCGCGATTGTGGTGGCTGTCAGTGGTGAAATCTATTGCGGGCGGGAATAGATAAAGCGGGTACGCCCGCAAAGGCGCGAGCGTACCCGTGGAAGGTCATACAGTGGATTTCCATCCGGCTGCCGTCCCGCTGACACTGGCAACCTTGTTGATGATGTCGTTGGCGATTTTCAGGCCGAGCGGTACTCCGCCGATATTGACCGCCAGATTAGGATTGCCCGCAGAATCCAGTGCAAACGCATCGAACGACCAATGCACGCCGATGAAGACGCGACTGAAGCCGTTTTCGATAATCATCTGCCACAGCCCGCCGGGAAAATCGCGCACGTGACGCGGCCGCACTGCGCCTTTGTTGTCCTTGTTTACTCCGTTGAATTCGTCCGAAACGAAATTGAGTCCCGCGAAAAGTGCGTCCGGACCGTCCGCCGTCACGCCGTAAAAGCGCCGCGCCGCCTGAAAGGCCGCCGCGCCGAAAGTGGCATGACCGGAAGGGTAAGCCGGAAACGGCGGCGTGAAGTTCTTGCCCGCCTTGTTAGTCAGCGGCGCACCGAGCGGCAACCAGTTCGGATCGCAATCGTCGTTGATGTTGTTATTGGGTGTTCCCGCAGGCCCCATGGACTTGTCGTGTTCACGGATGCCGACCACCGGACGCCAAAATTCGGACTTGTACTTTTGCTCCCAGGCCAGGATGCCCGCATCGCCCATCGCGACATTCACCAGCGCAAAGAGTTTGGCATTCTGTTTTTCGGTGTTGCCCTTGGCG
>CAZRXE010000725.1:0-3489 GCA_964603695.1 uncultured Heliomicrobium sp. | reverse complement strand
GTCGGTAGAGAGGTTCAACTTTGATGTAATCCCCTTTCTCATTATAGAACCCTGCCAGATTGTTGAGCGAGATAGCGACATCGGGATGTTCTGGCCCGAGCACTTTCTCCCGAATAGCCAGTGCGCGTTGGTAAAGCGGCTCAGCTTTGATGTAGCTACTTTGCACACTGTGGAGAAATGCTAAGTTGTTGAGTGAGGTTGCAACATCAGGATGTTCCGGCCCCAATGCCTTTTCCCGGATCACCAGCGCACGCTGATGAAGAAGCTCTGCCTTCGCGAAGTCGCCTTTATCACTGTAGAGGTTCGCCAGATTGTTGAGTGAGGTAGCCACATCCGGATGCTCAAGACCAAGCACCTTCTCCCGAATCACCAACCCGCGCTGATAAAGAAGCTCGGCCTTCGCGTAGTCGCCTTTATCGCTGTAGAGGTTCGCCAGATTGTTGAGTGAGATAGCCACATCCGGATGCTCAAGACCAAGCACCTTCTCCCGAATCGCAAGGGCACGCTCTGCCAATGGTAAAGCCTTGTCATATTGACCCGCACGTCGTAAGTTATTGGCCTCAGAATTCAGTTGGTTAGCTTGTCGCAAATCACGCTCTTTTACAATCAAGTTTCTGTCTTCTTCCGTCGCTGCCCTCAATTCGACAATCTTCGATTCATACCGCCCTGCCTTCGCGTCTTTCTCTAGTGACCGCACTTCCAACCGATAAACCCCGGCCACGTCTGTTATAACCGAAACTGGCTCTGGCCCTTGCTCGCCATTCGGACTATCAATTTCAATAATCTGTTTGCCGTCCGGTCCAAACAAAACCACCACCACATCAATCCCGCGTTGTTCCACCACAACATTGAGAAACTGCCCGGCGGTAAGCACCATCCGATAAGAATGGCTGCCGCCGCCTACCAACCCTTTCTCAATCGGTTTCCCCAGTTCCAGCAATTCTGCCGTGCTTTGATCCGCACTGCCGCCCGCTTGTTGTTGCGCGAAAGCGCGAAGCCGGTTTGGCACGGACGCCAACACAATCAGCAATCCAACAACAACCATCACAACAATCCATGGATTGATTCGACGATGTAGCAGCGCGTTCATACTATTCCTCCGATTTAGCAGCGTGTATCGTCACTGCCTTTCGATATTGAACAGATATTCAGCCAACGTTGTGTTCACTGCGCTCGGAATCACCAGGCGCAATTGATAAGCGCCGTTGGGTAAGTCCGTCGCAGGCACGGTGATGACAAAGCCTCTGCCGCCTTTGACGCGGCGCGGCGTCAGGCCGGACTGGCTCCATTGCAAGGTTCCCGCACGGTACAGTTCGGCGCGCACTGGCGGGCGGTCTTTGAGCATAAAATTCAGCAAGTCTTCTTCGACGCGCAGCGTGAACGTCGCTCCACGCGCCTGGGCAGGCAGCGTCAGGCTTACGGGCGGAGCCGACGGGCCGCGCATTCCGCCGGTCAGCAGGACAAAAGAAGCGAACAATGACATTGGGCGTGGCTGGACGGATTCAAGCGAGGATTGTTGCGCCAAAAGCCGTGCGCGGGCGGCTTCGCTTTCTTTGAGCTTGACGTTCAATTCCTGATTATGGCCTTGTTGCGCGGCGACCTGCGCGTTGAGTTCCTGAATGCGTTGTTCCAGCGTCGCGCGGTCGCGGCTCAGTTGGGCGAATTCCTGGCGCACTTGGCGCGCTTCCCACCACGACCAACCGGCGAACGCGAACAGCAACAGCGCAGCCGCCGTCGCTAGTCCCACCGTGAAGGTGTTGAATTGAAAAAACGCCTTGAGCCTGTCCCACCAATTGCCGCCTTCCGTCGCTGTCGGAATCACTACCGGTTTGGCGAAGCTGTCGAGCAGTACGCGAGTCATTTCCACGCGCTCCCGGCGTTTGGGCGAGGCCAGGAAAGACGCCTCGAATTGCACACGCTCCGGCGACGGCAACCGGTCGGTGAGGTAGGCTTCGATCAAGCGGTTTTCGACGACCAGCAGATGCTCGAAGAAGTCGTGATCGGCCAGCCCGCGATCTTCCAGCCGTGCAGCCTCTTCGTCGGAGAGTTGCCCCAACAGGTAACTTGCCATCTGTTTTTCGTCGTAAAGTTCCTGAACCATAAGAAATCAAAACGCTCCACATGTCGGGTGACGCTCGGAGCCAAAACCTCACAGCCGAATTATTGGCGCTTCAAACATTTTAGGATGCAGGCGAGCAGCTTTTCTCGGATGCGGCTGGCGCGCACTTCCAGATAGTGTCTGGAAATGCCCAACTCAATCGCCAACTGCTTGCGGTTGTCTATTTTGGCGCGCTTATCGTTTTCATAGTAGGCAACTATCAACTTCTTGTCTTCGCCGGGCAATTCATTCAGGCAGCGATCAAGACAAACCTGATGCGGATCGTCGCGCCACGAATCGGGAGCCTTGAGCTTGAACGACACGGCATCATCCAATTCTTCCATCAGCGGTTGTTTGAAGCTTTCCCGCACCACGAAATGCTGTACCGCGTTGGAGTATTTGATGATGTCTTCGATCTGCTCTCCCGCTTCAAGCTTGCGGCAGACGCGGTCGAGCGTTTCTTCCGTATGTTCTTCCGGCGCGCGCGAACCTTTCCATTCAGCAAAACGGCAGAGCTTGCCGTAAAGCTGTTTATACTTTTCGGCGGCACGCTCCCGATCCTGATCCAGCAGGAACAGAAGTTTGTCGAATCCGGCTTGAGATAACGTCCACTCTTTCACGCCGTCCGTCTCCTCCACACCAAGGAACGGCCGGCTTTCATCGCGGGAAATAGGCCATGGCTCCGGGCGCGGCATGCGGTTTCGCCATAAATCACGAGCATCACGATTCTCAGCACGGCACATTTGCCGCGCAACGCCCTCAGCTTGCCTGCTTCATACGGCCAAACCATGAGTGTCCTCCCCAGCAATGGATACTTATCTCGCTTACTCGCGAACTCAACCATTACCCTTCCGCTACACGCCTCGGCAAAAATTCCGCTACACGCCTCGGCAAAAATACGTTTAAGATGATTGTCCGAGGTTAAGGCTGTCGAAGGATTATCGTATGTCTCGTTGCCGGAAATGCGCAAGATCAATCAGGTTACAAACTCACTTCGGACGCGCGATGCCCAGTTTGCGCATCCGCGATTGCAGCGTTGTGCGGTTCATTCCCAGCCGAGCCGCCGCGCCGTTTGTGCCGCCGACGACCCAATCGGTTTCGCCAAGCACACGCAGAATGTGTTCGCGTTCGTTGGCCGCGAGCGTCACATCGCCTGTGGGCGCGGTTCTTTCCGCCATTTTCATTTCCTGCAAAGGAACTTCCAGCGCAGTGCCGCGCGTCAGAATCACCGCGCGTTCAATCAGGTTTTCCAGTTCGCGCACGTTGCCCGGCCAAGTGTAGGCGGTGAGCGCCGCCATTGTTTCCGCCGGAATCGTTTCAATTGATTTGCGCATGCGCTGGGCGAACTTCTGCGCGAAAAAGCGCACCAGCACGGGAATGTCTGCTTGCCG
>CAZRXE010000724.1:0-1847 GCA_964603695.1 uncultured Heliomicrobium sp. | reverse complement strand
CACGGCCGGTGCCATCACGTAAGGCGCAGCCTTTTGCGAAATGTCCGGGAAAAACGGCAGGTTGAAACGCATCAAACCGTAAGTTCCCATCTTCAGCAGCACACCGGCCAGAATGATCGAACCGGCGGTCGGTGCTTCGACGTGCGCATCCGGCAACCAGGTGTGAAACGGAAACAGCGGAACTTTGATGAAGAACGCCAGCGCAAACGCCAGCCACAGCCAGGTTTTGATGTTGCCCGGAATCAAGGCCGGATTGGCCGCCAGCTTACTGGTGATTTCAGGAATGTCGAACGTGCCGCCCGCGTAAAAATAGACCGCGATGATCGCAACCAGCATCAACAAGCTGCCGACCACCGTGTAAACGAAAAACTTGACCGCCGCGTAAATGCGCCGCTCTCCGCCCCAAACGCCGATCAGGAAGTACATCGGAATCAGCGTGATTTCGAAGAACAGATAAAACAGGAACATATCCAGCGACACGAACACGCCGATCATTCCCATTTCCAGCACCAGCATAAACAGCATGTACTCGCGCACGCGCTTGGTGACGTGCCAACTGGCCAACACCGAAATCGGCATCAGGAAGGTCGTCAACAGCACTAGCCAGATGCTCAAGCCGTCCACGCCGACGTGGTAATAAACATTCAGCGCGCCGATCCACGGCGTCTTCTGCACCATCTGCGCCGCCGGATTCGAGCCATCAAAGCCTTTCAGCAGCCCAAGCGAAACGACAAAAGTGATGATCGTGACCGCCAGAGTAACAACGCGGTACAAATTGTTCGATTCTTTTTGATCGCCGCCGCGCAAAGACAGCAGCAACAGCAGAATCGCGCCTACCAGCGGCAAAAAAGTTGTGATCGTAATGAGGTTCATTTCTCAAATCTCAGATTTCAAATCCGGTCTGTAACTGCTCAGCGGGTCAGTACCGCGACCGGTGCGGAGCGCGGTTTCTCGCAAGTTCCAACTGATGAAGGCTCGCTCGCTACCGCTCGCGGTATTGATTCAGTGACTCAGCGCAAAGCGATATAGCCGAAATACCCGATGACGACGATTGCACCGACCAGAATCACCGCCGCATATCCGCGCGCAAAGCCCGTTTGCGTGTGGCGCAGGATGCCGGCAAGTCCAGCCATCAGCTTGGCCACACCGTTGACCGCCCCGTCAATCAGCTTCACATCCACGACTTTCCAGAGGAAAGAGCGCGAGGTATGCTCAATCGGCTGAATGACCGACGCCTCGTACAGTTCGTCAATCCTGTATTTGTCTTCGAGAATCTTCGGCATGTGGCGAAGCGGTTTCTTGCTGAAGATTGCCAAGCCCAATCCGATTCCCAGCAGACCAACAACCACTGACAACAAGGTCAAACCGAGTTCTGTTCCCGTGTCGTGATGCGCTTCCGGTGAAGCAGCCGCGTGCGATTCGGCAGGTTGCGTGCCGTGTGAAGCGGCGGCAGCCTCGTGACCTGATGCCGTGGCCTGTCCAAAAGGAACCGGTTGCGCAATGGCGTCTTTCAAAAAGTGCTCGAATTTATTTTCGTGAATGCCGATGAACTGCCCCAGCGCGGGAGCCACACCAACCCAGCCGCCCAACACCGAAAGCACCGCCAAAACTGCCAATGGAACCCACATCACTGCCGGAGATTCATGTGGTTTGCCGTGATGGCCGTGATCGTCATGCGCATCTCCGTGAGCAGCCTGCCCGTGATGGTCGGCGTGACCTTTGCCAAAACGCTCTTCACCAAAAAAGGTCAGGTACATCATTCGCGTCATGTAGACAGCAGTCAGTCCGGCAGTGAGCAGCGCAACTCCCCAAAGCGCCTTGCCTACGCCTTGCGGCAAGGCTTCAGT
>CAZRXE010000723.1:0-8415 GCA_964603695.1 uncultured Heliomicrobium sp. | reverse complement strand
CCCTTCTCCCCGTCCCAGTTATGAACATCATCGAAATGCGCGGCATCACCAAACGCTTCGGCGCGGTGACGGCCAACAAAGGCATCAATCTGAACATTCCCGCCAACACGATTCACTCCATCGTCGGCGAAAACGGCGCGGGCAAATCCACGATCATGAAAATCCTGTACGGCTTTTACACCGCCGATGAAGGAGAGATTCGGATTGACGGCCAAAGGCGCGATATTCGCAATCCGCACGACGCCATCGCGCTGGGGCTAGGCATGGTGCATCAGCACTTTATGCTCGTACAGCCGATGACCGTGCTGGAAAACATCGTGCTGGGCGCGGAGCCGGGCAATGCCGCGAAGATTGATTTCAAGCAGGCCGAATCTCGCATCAATCAACTGTCGAAAGATTTCGGCTTTCACATTGATCCGCACAAACACATTGAACAGCTTTCGGTCGGCCAGCAACAGCGCGTCGAAGTCTTGAAAGCCCTTTATCGCGGTGCGCGCATTTTGATTTTGGACGAACCGACAGCAGTGCTGACGCCGCAGGAAGTCGAAGAGTTTTTCAAGATTCTTCGTTCAATGCGCGATCAAGGCAAAACCATCATCATCATCACGCACAAGCTCAACGAAGTGCTCTCGCTGTCGGACAACGTGACGGTCATGCGCGACGGGCAGGTAGTCGGCGAAACACCGACCAGCCGAACCAGCGCGCCGGAATTGGCGCGAATGATGGTTGGGCGCGACGTGCTGTTGCGCGTCGAAAAGCCCGCGGCCAAGCCGAAAAACGTGGTGCTGAGCGTCAAGAATCTTTCCGCCGGCGCGAAACTCAACGGCATCAGCTTCGACGTGCGCGCGGGAGAAATCGTCGGCATCGCGGGCGTCGAAGGCAACGGCCAAACCGAACTCATCGAAGTGCTGGCCGGTTTGCATCGCGCCTCGGCTGGAAGTTGTGCGCTCGACGGCAAAGAAATCACCAAACTTCCGGCCAAGCAAATCAAGGAACTCGGCATCGCGCATATTCCCGAAGATCGCCACCGGCGCGGCTTGCTGCTGGATTTCAATCTGGCCGACAACACCATTCTCGGCACGCAATATCGCAAACCGCCCGTCACAACGGCGGGCTTGCTGGACGAAAAAGCCGTCTATGAAAAAGCCATTCGCCTGATCCGCGATTTCGATGTGCGCCCGCCAAACGCCTCCCTGCCCGCGCGCGCTCTGTCCGGCGGCAACCAACAAAAACTCATCATTGGGCGCGAATTCGATCTGCATCCTAAACTCTTGCTGGTTTCGCAACCGACGCGCGGCGTGGACATCGGCGCAATTGAATTCATTCATCGCAAGCTGGTCGAACTGCGCGACGCAGGCGCGGCGATTTTGCTGGTGTCGGCGGAACTGGAAGAAGTGCTGTCGCTTTCCGACCGTTTGCTGGTGATGTATCAAGGCCGCATCGTCGGCGAAGTGGATCCGCGAAAAGTCGAACAGGAAGAAATTGGCTGCCTGATGACCGGTACACAACCCGGCTGAAAAAGAGGTTCGATCCATGTCCAAGCGCGATTTTGACGTAGTGCTTTATGGTGCTAGCGGTTTCACCGGAAAACAGACGCTTGAATATTTCGCCCGCCACGCGCCGCCCGGCTTGCGCTGGGCCGCGGCAGGACGCAATCGGGAAAAACTGGAAGCCGCCAAAAACGAAGTCGGCGGCCCGGCTAAAGACGCCTACCTGCTGACAGCCGACGCCCAGGATCAATCCGCCATTGACGCCATTGTCTCGCGAACCCATGTGCTGTTGACCACGGCAGGCCCGTTTGCACTTTATGGCACGGGCATTGTTGATGCTTGTGTGCGCTTCAAAACGCATTACGTGGACATCACGGGCGAAACCGTTTGGGTCAAACAATTGGTTGACCGCTACCACGCGCAAGCCGCTGCCGACGGCACGCGCATCATTCCCTTTTGCGGCTTCGATTCCGTGCCGTCGGATTTGGGAAGCTATTTGCTGGTGCGCCACATTCAAAAAACTCTCGGCACGGACTGCCGGCAGGTGAAGGCGTATTTCCAAATGGCGGGCGGCATCAACGGCGGTTCGCTGGCTACGGCCTTCAACCTGTACGAGTCGGGGCAGGCGGCGCAGGCGCGTGATCCGTTTTTGCTTGATCCGCCCATCGAACATTCGCAAGCGGAGCGTTTGCAAAACCTCGATCCGGCGGCTCCGTTTTATGACCCGGACACCCAAGCCTGGGTTGCGCCGTTCGTGATGGGGCCGATCAACACGCGCGTCGTTCGCCGCAGCCGCGCGCTGTTCGATGAGTGGCAGGCGTCTTACGGCGCGGAGTTCCGCTATCAGGAATACATGAAATTCGCCGGGCCGTTGGGTTGGCTGCCCGCCGCCGGGCTGACCGCCGGCGCGGCGGCATTTGAACTGGCTCTGCAAACTCCGTTGCGCGGCGTGCTGAAATCCATCTTGCCGCCGCCCGGCAAAGGCCCTTCCGAAAAGACCATGAACGAAGGCTGGTTTAGCTGCGAACTGATCGGCCTGACAAACGATGGCCGCAAAGCGCGCGGCCTGATTCGCGATCAAGGCGATCCGGGCAATCGCGCGACGGTCAAAATCCTCTGCGAAGCGGCCCTGGCGCTGGCCGTCAGCACGAACGATTTGCCCGGCGGCGATGCGCGCGGCGGCATTCTGACGCCCGCCACGGGTTTGGGCGATGTTCTGGCTGAACGCTTGCGCAAAGCGGGAATGGTGATTGAAATGGGAAGCTGAATTTTCAGCACGCGGCCTGCGCGTTAAAGCTGTGCCTTCCTATGCAAGACCAACTTACGGCATTCGACCGCTTATTCACCTGGCTGGCCACCGACCGCGATGAAGCGGCGCACCGCTATGCGATTATACGGTTGCGGCTGATTCGTTTGTTTGAAAGTCAGGCTTGTCCCTTCGCCGAGGATTGCGCGGATGAAACCATTCAGCGCGTGGCGGCGAAACTCGGCGAAGGCGTCGAAATTCAAGCCGGCGATCCATACATTTATTTTCGCGGCGTCGCCCGCAACGTGCTGCACGAGCAATGGCGCAAACACGAACGCGCCGCGCCGCTGGATGAATTACCGCCGCAATCCCTGCCGTCCCTGCATCCGGCGGACGGCGAACGGCGCAATGAAGAGCGCGAATTGCGCGAACGCCGCTTGCAATGTCTGGAACGTTGCCTGGCCGCGCAACCGCCGGAAAGCCGCCGTTTGTTTCTGGACTATCACCGCGAACAATCCAAACCACACATAGACCACCGGGCGACAATGGCCGCCGAACTCGGCATTGACGTGACGGCGCTGCGCAATCGCATCACGCGGTTGCGTAAAAAACTGGAAACCTGCGTGCGAAATTGCGCAGACGGCGATACGAATCGCGGCTTCTGACACTTCTATGCAAACAGAGGAATTGTGGGAGGACAAAGTGAATTCGTATCTGCTCGGCAAACTGACCGAGGAAGAAGCCGCGCGTTTTGAAGCTGAAGTGTTCGACGATGACGCCGGGTATGAACTGTTTCAAGCGGCGCAGGATGAGTTGCTGGACGCTTACGCGCGCGGCGCGCTCTCGCCCGCCGACCGCGAGCGTTTTGAACGCCACGCGCTCGCTTCGCCCTTTATGCGCGAGCGAACCGCGTTCGCAAGTGCATTGCACGAAACCGTTCGCAACAGTCGGCGGGAAGCCGTCGGCGAGCGGGTTTCGCCCGAAAGTGCAAGGACAATCGGTTGGCTGGAAAAATTGAAAGCGATGTTTTCGTCGAGGGCCGTCGGCTTGCGTGCACTGGCGGCGGCTTTGCTGTTGCTGGTTGCGGTCGGCGGAAGCGTTTACCTATGGCGAGAAGTGCTGCGTCTGCGGCGCGAGGCGGTGCAAACGCAGGCGCGGCTGCACGAAGAAAACCGCCAATCCGTGCAGGAGCGCCGGCGCGCCGATGAATTGGCCGAGCAATTACGACGGGAACAATCGCGGCGTGCCGCGCTGGAAAGCGAACTGGCGGCGCGACCCACGCCGGAGCTGCCTTCGACCGCCGCCGGCATTCTTTCCTTCGTTCTGGCACCGGCGGGCTTTCGCGATGGCGGCGGTCAGCAACAACTGCGACTGCCGCCGTCCATCAAGACCATCCAACTGCACCTGCGCTTTTCCGGCGCGACGCCTAAACAAAGCTGCCGCGTGGAAATCGAAACCATTGACGAACGCACTCTTTGGGCGCGCGGCGGATTACGCGCGGCGGGGCGGCAAGTAACGGCGTCAGTGCCCGCGTCGGCGCTGCCCGGCGGCGATTACCTCGTTAAGTTGAAAACAACGACGGCGGAGGGCGTCGAACAGGAACTGGCCGGCTATCCGCTGCGCGTGGTCAAGGACTGAAGCCGCAATGTCGAACGCGCTCAGCGCCATTCGCCTTGCAGCGCAAACGCCGCCCAGTAAAACGGCGATTGCCAAACGGGCTTTTTCATCATCGCCAATTGCGCCGTGCGCAGCGCCTGGGCGGGGCGTTGATTGTCCTTGAGCATCGCGCGATAAAACTCCGCCATCAATTCCGCCGTCGCGTCGTCCCGCACTTTCCACAAACTGGCCAGCACGCGCGGCGCGCCGGCAAACATAAATCCGCGCGTCAATCCGACCAGCCCCTCGCCGCGAATTTCCTTGCCCAAACCCGTTTGACACGCGCTCAACGTGACCAGATCGGCGTTCAGCTTCAGGTTGTAAATTTCGTGCAGCCGCAAAAATCCCGCCTGCGCTCGTCCTGCTTCGTCCAACAGCGAAAGCACCACGCCGGACAGTTCCGGGTGAACTTCGTCCAGCACGCCGTGCGTGGCGAAATGCAGGAAGCGGAACTCTTTCAACTTCGGATCGAAGGCGGCGGCACGATTGGCCGCGAAATCCAGCGCGGCCAGTCGCTGCCCTGCTTCGGGAACGAAAGACAAAATGCGATTGGCTTCGCGCCGCGAGTAAAGCAACCGCGAAAACACGGACACGTTGTCGGTGTCGCGCATCGTCCGCTGTGCCGTATTCACTGCGGGTTTGCGATCTTGCGTCAAGCGCGGATCGTCCTTTTCAAATACCGGATCGGCGAACACAGCCAACGTCTTCGGCGCAACGGCGCGGTCTTTCAATTCGCGCCGTAACACGGCCAACGTCGAAGCCGACGGCAAACTGAGAATTTCGTGTTCGGCAATCAAGGGTTTGCCGCCCAGCGGCAGCGCGGCGAACGGCATATATTGCAATGCGCCGTCGGCGACGATGACCAGGCGCGCTTTGTTCAGGTCGCCGGCAGCAGACAACAGCATTCGGCTCAGCTTTTCGGCTTCGCCCGGAAACTGCCGGTCGGCCTGAGCAATGCGGTTGGCGCGGGCGGCGTCGCTTTCGCCCGCGACGGGTTGGCGCGCCGTCAGCAGCGAACGCACGCGCAACGCCTGCCGTTCGATTTCGGCGCGCGGCGGCAATTCATAACTCGCCAGACTTTGCTTGCTCACCGCCCACAGATAACTGCGGCGTTCGCCAAGCAGGTATTCCAGCAACACGGTGTCGGCGTCGAGCAGGTCGCGTTGAATTTCCTCGACCGTGACGAGTGGCGGCGCGGTCAGCGCGGCGTAGCGCGGACTGGCAACGCGGATGCGGCCCTGTAATTCATTCCAGTCAACGGTCAGGCGGTCAATGCGTTGCTGCGCGGCGTCGGCCTGTGGTTTCGTGTGCAAACGGCTTATCAGTTGTTGTTGGAAATCAGTCGCCGAATTCAACGCCTGTTGCAGTTCGCGTTCGCGCGCCAGCAGTTCGGGCGCGACATCGGCGCGCAAATCCACGCGCGTTTCGCCCAGCAAATCCAGCAGTCCGCGCGCGCGCGCGCGTTCGCCGGCTTCCAGCGCCGGCCGCGTCAGTTTGTCGCGGTCGCCGGCGGCGGCCTGCCGCATCAACAGGTCAATGTAAAATTCGTGATACCGGCGCACCGAAGCGAAGTAAGCCGCGCGCAAAGCATGACCGGCAATGTGGCGGCGCTGGGTTTCGATCAAGCCGAGCGCCGTTTCCATTTGCGAGCGCGCTCCGGCGACATCCGTCGCGGCGGCCAGTCGCGCCAAACCGAATCGCGCCTCCGCTTCGCCCAGCCCGTCGTGAAACCGCTCGCTCAGCGCCAGGGTCTCCACAAAGCGCCCGCGCGCAGAACCCGCTTCGCCCAGGGCTTCTTCAATCGCGCCGAGTTTGACCAGACCGGCGATTTCAAAACGGCGGTCGAAGACGCCGCGCACCAACGCCAACCCTTCCAGCAACAATCGCCGCGCTTGCGGCAGGTCGCCTTGCGCTTCGGCCAGCAATCCCAGCGCGCCCAGCGTGATGCCTTCGTTGCCGCGATCTTTCACTTCGCGTTGCAGCGGCAGCGCCCGCTCGTAAAACTCCCGCGCGCGGTCGTGCCGGCCCAACCCCGCGAAACTTGCGCCCAACCCGGTCAGCGCCGCCGCGCGAAGTTGCGGATTGTTCAGTGTTTCCGCCAGCGCCAGCGCGCGCCCGTAATAGTCCAGCGCGACCGGCGCATCGCCCAGCCAGTAATACAACGCGGCGATTTCAAACAAGGCCGTGGCTTCCGATTGAAACAATTGAAATTGTTTGGCGACTTCAAGCATTTGCTGAAACTGGTCAAACGCCTTGCCGGATTCGCCGGAGGCTTTGTAAAGCAACCCCAAATTGGTCAACGGCGCGACCATGCTGGGCGGATGCGATTCGCGAAACAGTTCCAACGCACGTTCCAGTCGGACGGCGGCTTGCGTGTATTCGCCGGTCTCTTTCAAAAGCTGGCCGGAGTTATTGGTCACGAAGCTTTCCATGCGAACGTTGCCGGCGTCGCGCGCCAGACCAAGCGCCTGTTCATAGCTCGCCAACGCCTGCGGAATGCGATTGGCCACTCTGTGCCGCTCGCTCAGAAAATAAAGAATCGTGGCCTGCCGAAAACGGTCGCCGATGGATTCCGCCCATCGCAAGGATTCTTCGTGCGTGGCGCGAGACTCCGCCAATTCATTCAATGCCGCGTGCGCCAGTCCGATGACGTGTAGCAGATCAATCTGGATTTCGACGTCCAACACCGCCGCGAACTTCTGTTGAACTTCACGCAGGCGCGCAATCGCCTGACGCTGCGCGGCGGGAGTTCGCTGCAACCGTAATTCCCTAACTTCCCGCAACGCCTCCTGCAACGCCAGCCGTTCACCGTCGGCGGGCGTTGCCGGGCGCAATTCGGCGATTCGTATTGCATAGCGTCCGGCGGTTTGCACCGGCGTCAATTTCCGCACGGTCAGGCGATGCCGCCCGCCAAGCGCGGCCACAACGAAAATCTCCTGATACAACGCAGCGGATTCCCGCGCCGAACGAACCAGCGGCTGTCCCTCCGGCGGAGCGTCCGGCGAATACGCCGCAAGCTGCACGTCGCCGAGCACATCCAGTTCGCGGACGACCACCCGCACGGCCTGCCCCGCCGCCAGTTCGATTTCGTATTCATTGGTTTGCCCATCCGGCAGGCGATGAGTGAGTTCCACACCCGGCTGCAACAGCGTGCGCGCTGCCTGCGTCCCGCCGACGTTTGACGACCGACTCAACGACAGCGCCAACCACACCAGACAGACAACCGCCAGGCGACGTAAAAAGAAATTGTGAGGGAGCGTCAGACTCATTGCTCGTTTGGGAAAAGCGGAAAAGCCGCCGCCACGATACCAAAAGCAAAATCCGGGCTTCGCTGCTTTTTTCCGTCCTTGACCGCGATACGTTTTTTTCTTGCCGACACTTTAGACCGCAAACGCAAAACTGCAACTCATCAACCCATCGAAAACGGGTCATCGAAAACGGATCATCGAAACCGGAGACAGGCAATGAACGGCATTCACACGCGCTTGTTTTGGCAAAGCTTTCTTCAACGCTACCGCCTGCCGCTGGCCGGCGGCGTGCTGTTCGGCTTGAGCTGGCCGTATTACCCCAATCTGCCGACGGAACTGCTGGCCTGGGTCTGGATGGTTCCGCTGTTTGCGGCATTGAAAACGGTGACAAAGTTCGGGCCGTTTTTGCGCCGTGTACTCATCGCCACGCTCACGGCTTCGCTGATGAACATGTCCTGGCTGTCGCTGGCCGGCGTCAAGGGCGCGGTGGCTCTGTGCTTGCTGGGCACGGCGAAATGGGCTGCGCCCTTCGTGATGTTTTATTTCATCCGACGCGGATTGGCTTGGCGCGCGGCCTTGTGGTCTTCGCCGGTGGTCTGGACGGCGACGGACTGGCTTTATCATCACAGCGAAGGTTCCATCGGCTGGCTCGCGTTGGGCATCACGCAAACGCGTTTGTGGTGGTTGGTGCAATTCGCCGACCTGACGGGCATGTGGGGCGTGACCTTTTGGGTGGCGCTGTTCAACGTGGTGATTGCGGATTGCGAATTGCGGA
>CAZRXE010000722.1:0-4734 GCA_964603695.1 uncultured Heliomicrobium sp. | reverse complement strand
ATTTGTTTGCGACTGTTTCTTCATCGTTACAATCTCTCGCTTGCCTCTCCCGGATGAACCACTACCAAAATCTGAGACAATGCATGAGATTTGTTTGCGACTGTTTCTTCATCGTTACAATCTCTCGCTTGCCTCTCCCGGATGAACCACTACCGAAATCTCGAAAATCTGTTGATCTATGGCTCATCCAACTTCGCACGATGAACTGTTGGAGATGGGGTTCCAACTCTCGTATTTCATTCACCGGGACAAAGCGGTTGCGCTGCGGATCGCGACGGCGGCGCTGGAGAAGCTGGACGCGGCGGATTCGCGACAGGACAAACGGCGTTATTACAACCCCAGCGGGCAGCGGCGAAAAGTTTCCCTGCCTGAATTGTTGTTGCTGCAACGGCTGGTCTATACCGAATCCGAGCCGCACGAAAAACGCCGTGAGCAAAGCGCCGCCGCCCCGCCAAATCAGGCGATGATGGTCAAACACTTCATCAAACATCTGGTCAAAATCACTATCCGCCGCAATTCCTTTCACGTCACGCTGGGCCTCGCGCGGCTGCTTCACGATTACACGACGGCGGAAACTGCTGAGCTTCACAACGTGGTCGTGCAGGACGCCGAGCGCGTGCCGGAAGACGGCTACTACCGTTCACGCAAGGCCGTGTTGATGGGCGAACTGAAAGACCGCTTCGGCGCAATGCTGCCGGTCGAACGCGGCGCGCGCGGACGGGAGCGATTCCAGACTCAGGATTCGCGCCGCTTCGCACGGCTGGCGCGCGAATGCCTGCAGGCATTCACGCCCTGGCAAACGCGATGCTGCGTGCCCGCGCGGTTCAACCCGGCGACGAATGAACTGGATGATCTCAGCTTTCGCGGCAACGATCCCGACGAAGAGCATAAAACCGAAGTCAATCGCTACCACGCCTTACTGCATCCGCCGTGTTTCGAGCTGCTGGCGCTGGCCCTGGGCTATGACGCGCCCGCCGCGCGGCTGGCGATTCCGCGGTTCCTGCTGGCTGCGGCGCACCAAGATGATGACTCGGACGCAGGCGGCGGCTCTTCGCCCGGCCTCAGCGACGAAGACCGTGATTCAGTTCGGCGCTACCTGGGCAGCCAATCCGGGCGCCGTCTGGCTTCGACCGCGGGCTTACTCCATTTTGTCGTTGACGGCGAAACGCTGGGAACACTCGATCCGCAGCAGGCAGGCGAAATCAGTTTTGCAATCCCGCGCTCCGCCGAATTCATCGAAATCCGCACCGTTGACCGCGAAGGCGAACTGCTGCTGGCCGTGCATACGCTGGAAGCGGACGAGCACAGCGACCTGGCCGAACAGCAGGCGGAAGTCGCCTTGCCCGGCGAACGAAGCTTCAAGCTTTCCATCACCCCAACGCGCGACGCCGAAGGAGAAGTGAGCGGCGCAACCGTCCGCGCAATCTCTCTGGCAAAACAGCCCGCCCGATCAACTTCAGCCTGGACGCTGGGCGGATGGCTGAAACCGGCGCTGGCCTTGCTCGCGCTGGCCGTCGTCGCCGGACTGATCTACTTTTTCGCCGGGCAATCAACGCCGCCGCAGCCCGCCATTACCGAAGCTTCGCCCACGCCCGCGCCGTCGCCGCAAACGTCGCCGCTCGTCGCCCAGCAATCGCCCACGTCGGCACCGACGCCGCAACCAAACGTCACGCCCGCCCTGCCGCCCGGCGACCAAGTGATTGCGATCAACATTCCCGCGAGCAAGTCTTCCACGCTGGACGACCTGACCCGTGGCGAGCGCGAACAGGCCACGGCGACTTCGCTGCTCTCGGCGCGCAAACTGTTTGTCGAAATCAAAGGCGACGAAGCCTTGCGCCGCCGGTTGGACAATCAAATCAGGCAACAACTGCAAACCGCCGGCAAATTCGCCATCGTCGCCAATTCGGGCGATGCCGAGATTGCGCTCAAGCTGACCGTCCGGCAAAAAGATGGGCGCGCCATTGTCGACGCGCGCATCGTCAACGCCGACGGCAAAGTCATCTGGCCTTTGACGACGGGCATCAGCGGGCGTAGATATACCGGCGCGGCTGAAAAAGTCGCGCTTCAATTCAGCAGCGACTTGCTCGACGATCTCAATCAATTGGAGCGGCGGCGTTAATGTCAGCCGCGCCTGTGTGAGGTGCAAAATGTCAGTAACGATTGCTTTGAATGATGAAATGGCGGCGCGGCTCGAACCGCAAGCGCAACAGCTTTCGATTGAGCAATGGGCGCTGACCATTCTGGGGCAGGCCGGCGAAAACCCGAACGAGTTCCAGACTTGGGCGCGGCTCAATCAGCGGCGCTTCGCCCTCATTCGCCGGCGTTACCCCGGCGGACTCAATCCCTCGGAAGAGCGCGAACTGGCCGAGCTTCAATCCGCCGTCGCCACGGTGCTCTCGCCGTGGGATCAAGAACTGAACGACCACCTCGCGCCGTTTGAATCGCTGGCCGCGCGGCAAACCTCACGCGCCAATTTATGAAAGGAGGCTCTTCTGACAATGGACATCTTCATTGCATTGCTCGTCTCTCTGTTTATGGGGACGAATGCCCAGGATGATATGACCCGATCACCAACGCCGAGAGTTGCTAATGAACTCGAATAATGTCGGGGTGATGTAAATGAAACGGCGAATGTGAGCAGGCAGGCAATTATGCACGTTCACATTCGCAATCATTAGCCAATCAATAAGCATCTGAACATCCCTATTTTGGAGGAAGACAGTGATTTATTCCCGGCCTCACCTTGCAGCTTTCTCGCTCTTGCGTGTTTTGCTTGGGGTTGGATTATTTACCGCACTGATTTTTATACAGCCGGCGTCACCAACCACGAGCGCGCATTCGCGCTACTTCACCCAAAACTTACAAGAGAGCCTCGCGCTCGAACCGGGCAAACCCATTGAACAAGAGTTGAAGGCCGGTGAAACGCACACTTACGCGTTGGCGCTCGTGGCTGGGCAATACGCGCGGGTTGATGTCGAGCAGCGTGGGGTTGAAGTGCTGCTAACACTTCTGGCTCCGAACCGGGAAAAAATCTTTGAATTCGTCGCCCTTACGCCTGTCGGATCGGGAAAACAAATCGCGTGTTTGGTGGCGGAGCAGACCGGCAGCTATTACGTTCAGATACGCGAGGCATATGGTGACGCGAGCCGAGTCCGCTACGGTGTGCAAATAAGCCAATTGCGAAATGCCACTGCGCGTGATCGGGAGCGGCTTGCCGCACAAAAAATTTATGGCGAAGTCCCTTCGAACCCAAGGCCAAAAGCGCCCGAAGAAATACAAAATTCACTGAAGAAATTGGAAGCGGCGCTGCTCATCAGTCAAAAGATTGTGGATCGGGAACTGGAAGCGATGCTGCTTCACGAAATGGGCTGGCGCTATTCATTCGACTTAAACAATGAGTTGAAGGCCATTGAGTGTTTTGGGCGAGCGCTTCAGCTCAGAAGCGCTCTTGGACATCAGCTTGAACAGGCAGCGGAATTAAACGCACTTGGATATTCCAATTACATGCTCGGCAAAGTTGAGCAGGCAAGAGAGCATTACCAGAAAAGCCATCCGATTTTTCATCAACTCGGAGACAAGGCGAACGAAGGAAATGTTTTGTTCCGGCTGGGAATGTCCTACTTTCGTGAATCGCTCAGGAGCGCAATCAGTTATCACCTGCAAGCCGAACCTCTGTTGCGTGGCGTGGGCGGAGAGATAGAAACTCAACAACAGTATGAGATGGCTATCGTGTGGTTATTTCTCGGCGAGCCGCAAAAAGCCTTTGATGCTTCGCATCGGGCGTTGGCATTGGCGGAGCCACTACCCTGGAAAGGAATGAAGGGGAATACACTGCTGAATCTCTCCAGAGTTCATCAGGCGGTGGGCGACTATCAAAAAGCGCTGGATGCCATCTATCAAACGCTCGCCATCTGCAAAGCTCTTGATTATCGTGAATCGGAGTCCCGAGCGGTTTACGTTCTCGGTTCCTTGTACGTTGAGTTGGGGGAAACGCAGCGCGGCATAGACTTCTATCAACAATGCGTCCGGTTGCATCAGCAGATTGGGTTGGAGGCTCGCGGATTGCGGGCGCAGGCTGAACTGGTTCCTGCTTACTATCAACTTGGCCAATATCAAACCGCGCGCGACTATGCCCTGAGCGCCTTGCCGCTGGCGCGCAAGTATCAGGACAAACTCAGCGAGGGGAAAATCCTGCAAGGGCTAGGGCAGGCTTATCAGGCGTTGGGAGAACACCGGCAATCCGCCGAATGCCTGGAACAAGCGGCAGCGATTTTTCGGGCCGCGCAATTCCCAGCAGGTGAAGCACAAGCCATTGAGGTCAGCGGACAGGCTTATGCCGCGCAACGCAATTTTCCGAAGGCGCTGGAACTGTATCGTCAATCCCTGTCGTTGGCCCAAAAGCTCAACAATCCCCTGGTCGAGACGCAATCTCTGACGGGCTTGGCGCGCGCCCAACGGGAGCTTGGCAACCCGGCAGCGGCGCGCACGAACATTGAAGCGGCGCTCAAGATTGCCGAATCCGTGCGC
Source organism: uncultured Heliomicrobium sp. (assembly GCA_964603695.1). Classification (GTDB taxonomy): domain Bacteria; phylum Acidobacteriota; class Blastocatellia; order RBC074; family RBC074; genus RBC074. The sequence goes on along the minus strand of CAZRXE010000722.1, from coordinate 207 downwards.
AGCCGCGTCATCAGTCCCGCGCTGCGCGCCTCTTTTCTGGCCACGCGACGCGACGCTTACGAGCTTTACACCGCGCTGCTGATGGATTTGCACCGGCGACAACCGACCGCCGGCCACGCCGCCAATGCGCTGCAGACAGCCGAACGTGCCCGCGCCCGCAGTTTCCTGGAAAGCCTGGCTGAAGCGAGCGTGGAAGTCCGCAAAGGG
>CAZRXE010000721.1:0-3475 GCA_964603695.1 uncultured Heliomicrobium sp. | reverse complement strand
CTAAAAACAATCCTGTCCATCCTGAAGAAATCCTGACCATCCTGTCTCAATGTTGGATTGTTTTTGATCTCGTGCTTAATTCAGTCTGGATGGAAAAAAAGCGGGACGGATACATTGTCCGCCCCGCGTCGTGTGTTTGGTTTGGGTTGAGGTAAATCGAAAAGTTACTTCAGAACTTTGGCCGTCAGCACCAGTACCAACGCTTTGTCGCGCAAGCTGGCCGTGCCGACGACGACTTTCTCGCCATCGCGAATCCTGACATCGGTTCTGACACTGGCGTTCCCCAGACTCTGTCCGTCCGGCGACGGCTGGCTTTGCAGTCTCAGGCTGACGGTGTCCATGGACAATTGGGAATAATCGCTTTCTTTGCCGGCCGATGAGATCCTGCCGATGTCGAAGGTGTAATTGCTGACTACCGACTTGTCGGCCAATGAGGCGATGCCGCTGCTGGAAACGTTGCCGCCCAATCGGGTTCGCTGTACGACCGTGGTCAGCAGCCGGTAGTTTTTGTAATTCAGGTTGGCTTGCAACTGTTTCACCACGTCTTCAATCGCTTTTGGGTAATCGCTGGCGGTTTCGCCGGATTGAGAAGCAATCAGTACGTAGCCGTAAATTTCCGCGTCGGGTGCGACCGGTTCGGCGGGTTTGGGCGGCAATGGCGTGTCCAGGCGTTTGACAGCTTCTTCGATGGTGGCGATGTTTTCGGGAAAGTCGCGGATGGTGATGGACGGCGGATCGGTGTTGGCCGACAGTTTCGACCCCCGGAAACCGCTGCCCAAGGGGCTGACGATCCGGGAAATGTCATACGGACTGCGGTGTTTGAGTTCGATGATCTTGCCTTTGAATCCGCTGAAATCAACATATTCGGGCGCGGATGCTTTCGATGCGTCGTTATTTGCCGCTGTCGTGGCCGCCGGTTTTTGCTGCCCGCTATTTTGTTGATTGCTGCTTTGCTGGTTTTGCTGCGCGGCGGCGATGCCGCCAAACAGCAGGGCGATCAAAAAAGCCGGAAGTGATTTGATGATTGGTTTGAGCATGTTCTTCTCCTATTTTGTGTCAGGTCTCGCTGGGGCTGATTTTGGTGTCAGCCAAATGATTTTTATCTTCGGGTCTGCGGTTTGAAGTTCGATCCGCAGCATTTCTTTTTCTTCTTCCGGTTCCGCCGGAGTCGTGTCGGCGGGATCAGAAATTGTTGCAGGCTCTCCTGAGGACGCTACAAAAGGATCGTTGCCGAATGCTTCAGGCGGCAGCGCGGTGTCCGTTTTGGATTGGGCCGGTTCCGTTCGCGCCGCTGCGTTCGGTTGCGGACGCGGTGCGAGGAATCGTGAATGTTCCGTTCGCGCTGCCTTCTCCGACAGCGTAGGAAACGTCCGCGTTCCGGCATCTGATTTTTCGTGTCTGTCTTGATTCGCCAGGGTTTCGCTGCCGGACGGAACCGTCGTCGCCGGTGTTGGTTGATGGTAATAGGTGACGGCCATCAATCCGGTGACGACGGCCAGCGCCGCAGCCGAAGCCGCCAGCATTAATTTTGAATCCCATTTCGGCAGCAGCCATTGAAACCAACTCCCTCGCTTCTCCTGTTGTTTTATTTGGCGGATGACGGTCGAGCGCAAATCGGCGTAAACGGCGGCGTCGAAATCCGGCGCGGCCATTTCGCGCAGCCAGACGCGGCTGGCTTCAAACTCTTCGTGCAGTTGGCGGCAGCGGGCGCAGGTGGCCAGATGCCGTCGCAGGGATTCTGATTCCGACGGTTCCAGGTCTCCGCCGATGTGAAGAGGAATCAGTTGTTCAACAAGTTCGCATTTCATTTTGGGGCCTCACGAGTGAGAAAGCCCGCTTCCTACCGGTCGCGGTACTGACCCGGATTCTTCAGCCAGCGGTCGCGAAACTCCTTGATCTTGGTTCGCGCCACGCTGATCTGTGATCTAACAGTTGTGGGGGTGGAGCCTAAAATCCGCGCGACCTCTTCGGTCGGCAGTCCTTCCAAATCGCGCAGGATAATCGCCGCACGCTGTTTTTCAGGCAGCGTGGCCAAAGCGCGGGCGACCATTCTCCGTTCCTGCGCGCACATCGCCGAACGTTCAGTATTGTGAGGGCTGACCGGTTCGGCAAAGTTTCCGGCTTCCATTTCTTCTTCGAGCGAAACCGGATTTCCCCGGCTGCGTTTACGCGCCAGGTCGTGACAAACATTGACCGTGATGCGGTAGAGCCAGGCCGAAAATTCCTGCGCCGGATCGAATTTGTGCAGATGTTTGTAAACGCGCAAAAACGTTTCCTGCGCCGCATCGCGGGCATCATCCTGATTGCCCAGCATTCGCCAGGCCACGCCGATCACCTTTTGTTGGTGCGCGGTGATGAGCTGATCGAAGGCGGTCAAATCGCCTTTGCGCGCGCGCGAAATCAACAGGTCGAACGGGCGAACTTCGGGCGTTATCATTTCCTGCGCCCGTTCGTTAAATCGCATCTGGTTGACCCTCATTGCGACATCAAATTCGCCCGACATGGTTTCGCCTGACATGCTGGTGACTCCTTCTTGCTTGCTCACTACCCTTTACCAAGTCGGGCGGGGAAACGTTGAAAGGATTTTTTGAAGTTTCTCAAGCATGCCGTTTCGACTGCGCGCCAAGCTACACGCGGCGGCAAATGAAGGCAAGGTTGTGATGAAGATGCCTGACCCTTAGAATGCCGGTTCGTTTTTTCAACCAATGAGTTCTTGTCAGGATGTTCGAGGGCAGTGCGATGGAACATGAACCTAAGCTTCGCGGAGCGGGCGGAACGCCGGGCGGCGTCGGAGAGTTTTTAGGCGGTCTGGCGATGGCTGTTGCGGGCGGCTATTTGCTGACCAATCAAGTGACGGTGACGAGCGGTTACTGGCGCTTGTGGGGCTACAACGGCTTCGGCTTGTCGCTGGTTCCGCTCATCATCGGCATCGGCATGCTGTTTTTTAACGGGCGTTCGATCATTGGTTGGCTGCTGACGATGGCGGGCGCGGTTATCATTTTCGTCGGGATCATCACGAACTTGGACATTTACTTTCAGCCAACCAGTTTGTTCAACACGATTCTGATGCTGGTGCTGCTGGCTGGCGGCGTCGGGTTGATTGCGCGGTCGTTGCGATCTCATCCAGCTCAGTCATCTTTAGGGGGGCCGCATTCGTGACGGAAGAGCAGTTGAAGTTTTCGACTGGGTGGGCCTGGCTGATCTTCTATTTCAAAAAATACCGCTGGCATTTGGTTCGCGGAACCGTGTTCGTGCTGTGTTCGGTGAGCTTCGGCGTGTTCGTGCCGCGTTATGTCGGGCGCGCGATTGATGATTTGCGGCTGAGCGGCGTGACCACGGACAAGTTGCTGCGCTCGGTGGCGATCATTGTCGGAACCAGCATCATCAGCGGCGTTTTTCTGTTTTTGCAACGCCGCACGCTCATCAATATGTCGCGGTATATCGAATACGATTTGCGGCAGGATTTTTACGGCCA
>CAZRXE010000720.1:0-9122 GCA_964603695.1 uncultured Heliomicrobium sp. | reverse complement strand
CTTGCAATCCGAAGGGCGCGACTTGCAGCAACACGGCGTTTACGTGGAGAAGCTGGCGGACGGCGGGCCGTTGGCAAAGCTCAATGAAAGCGCGACGTTCAATCCGGCGTCGGTCATCAAACTGGCGACCACGCTGGCAGCGCTGGAAACGTTGGGGCCGAAGCATCGCTTTCGCACGGAATTTCGCGCGGCAGGCGAAATCAATCCGAAGACAGGCGAATTGCTGGGCAATTTGATTCTGGTCAGCGGCGGCGACCCTGCGTTTTCAATCGCCGATGCGCGCGCGGTCGGCGATGAATTGCGGCGGCTGGGCGTGCGTCGCGTCAGCGGCAATTTGGTGGTGGCGGGCGATTTCGTTTGCAATGAAAACTCGCAAACGGACATTTCGGCGGGCGTATTTCGTCGCCAATCGCAAATAAGCTCTCGACAGCCGACGAAGTTTGAAAGCCGTCGCGCCGATTTCGGCGACACTAAGTTTATGCTGGCTGTGGAATCCGATTCGCTGTTGAACATCGTCCGCTATCAAAACGCGCACAGCGTCAATGCAATGGCCGATTTGCTGGCCACGCACATCGGCGGCGCGGCGGGCGTGCAAAAATTTCTGACGGAGTTGGTCGCCGTGCCGCGCGAAGCGGTTTACATCTCGCACGGTTCCGGGCTGGACGTAAATCGCCTGACGCCGCAAGACACCGTTCGACTGTTGCGGCGACTGGTTGACCGGCTGGCGGCTTACGGTTTGCCGCCGGAATCCGTGATGTCCATCGCCGGCATTGATTCGGGAACGCTGCTGGATCGCTTTGCCGAAGAAGAATTCGCCGGCAGCGTACTGGCCAAAACCGGGACGCTGCACAGCACGGACGACGGCGTGGCCGCGCTGGCAGGCGTGATGAATACGCGGCAATGCGGTCAATTGCTGTTTGCGATTTACGATATGGCCGAAGGCCGCCGCGTGCTGCATCTGCGACAGGTGCAGGATGATTTTCTGAAACGGCTGGCGATGGAATGCGGTGGGCCGTTGCCGATGGCGCGACGCAGCGAAGAAGACGCCGTGTTTCGTCCGCAAAGCCGTATGGAAATTTCGCCCGGACTGAACTCCGGGCAATGACTCGACGGCGCAGTTAAAAAGCTTGCCCCGCCTTTCTTCCCAAAGCGTTTGAAAAACACCCCTCACGGAAATTTGCCGCTTGGTAGCGCGGCGGTTTGTGCTATTGTCTGAATCGGGACTAAAAATATAAAAACAATAAGAAACCCGAAGAAATCCAAGAGAAGTAAAGATGAATAACGGGATCGTCATTCGCTTGGCTGGTGTTGAGCAGCCTGCGACCAGAATCTTTCACCAGGAAGTCATTTCCATCGGCACGGCGGCGGACTGCGACATCAGCCTGAGCGCGGATCATCCGGCGCTGCCGCCCGAAGCGGTGTTGCTGACGTTGCGACGGCGCGACGGCGCTTATCGCCTGACGACGGTCGAACCGATGGCCGGCGTGACGCGCGACGGTGAAGCCGTGGCCGTGGGCGAAGCGATTCAGGACGGCGATACGTTTTATTTTGGTGCGACCGGCGTCCGGCTGCGCTTTTTTGCCTTGAGCGAAACGGCGGACATAACGGAGTCGTTGAAATTAGGCAACGCCGTGCTGGCCAACGCGCGCACAAATGATCCGGTGCTGGCCGATCCTTCGCGTTCCAAACGCCTGATGCCGCGCACGGACGTGGCCATCGTTTTCGTCAAACAACTGCTGCGCGAACTGGTGTCGGAAATTCCACGCCGCATTCTTTACGCCATCATCAGCATCGCCGCGTTCATCCTGCTAACCATCATTTACTTCAACACGCTGGGCGTTCTGGAAGGCCGCCGCAACAACAAAGCCATCAGCGAACTGAAAGAAAGCGTCAGCGCCATCCGCAACGAAATTGACAAAACCCGCGAAGAACTGGTCAAAGCCCGCGAACAGCAAGCGTCAATCCAACTTTCGCTGTCGCTGCCGGAAACAGTGGTCAACAAATTCGGACAAGGCGTTTGTCTTATTTACGGCAGCTATACCTTTGTTGATCCGCGCGTCGGGCGCGAAATCAAATTCAAAGAGCCGAGCGCGGTGGACAATCCCATCGGACCGGACGGCAACGTCAATCTGAGCGTGGACGGTAACGGCAGAGTATACGAAGTGGAATTTATGGGCACGGGCTTTCTGGCTGAAAAAGGTCTGGTGCTGACCAATCGCCACGTCGTGCAAGCCTGGGAAGAAGACGATCTGGCCAGCTTGATTCGGATGCGCGGTTTTCGTCCACGATTGAAAGAGTTGCTGGCTTACTTCCCGCAAACGCCGCAATCCTTCACGCTGCGTTCGCTGGAAATCATGCAGGATCAGGATGTCGCGCTTTGCGCATTTGAGGCTGGCGACACGCAGTTGCCGATCCTGCCTCTGGAAGAACAAGGCGAAAGCGTCGCCAGTGGCCAGCCCGTCGTGTTGCTGGGTTATCCGGCGGGGTTGGAAGGGCTGAAAGCGCGCGTGGATAAAATCAGTCGCTCCGGCTACCTGCGAATGGGCAACGTGCCTTACAAGACTCAACTCAACGAACTGGCCGCGAGCAGCAAAATCCGCCCGCAATCCACGCAAGGCCACATCAGCGATGTCAATCCGCAACTGGTTTACGACGCCCGCACGGACGAAGGCGGTTCGGGCGGGCCTGTCTTCGGAGCCAACGGCAAAGTCATCGGCATCAATCAAGCCGTGCTGCTGAGCACACAAGCCACCACCAATTTCGGAGTGCCTATCCGCTACGGATTGGAACTGGTCAAAAAACACAAACCGCCGCTGGAACCCGCCGCCAACGCTCCGCAGGGTTAAATGAAATCAGCGGTTTCACGCAAAGCCGCGAAGCCGCAAAGATTGGCCTCTTGGGTTTCTTTGCGGCTTTGCGTGATATTTTAATTTGCACAGTCTTCTGGTTTAGATTCGATAGCGCACTTCGATTGCAAAAACCCGCTGAAGCGTGAACTCATTGGTTTGGAGTTCACGCCCAGCGGGTTTGAATTGCTCACCGTCGCCGGCAAGTCGTCAGAACACGAATCGCAATGACAACTGCATGTAGCGCGGCTCGCGCGCAGCGTTGACCAAACCGAAGTTCGGGTTGGTTTGTGTCACGACGCCACCCGCGTCCGGCGCGCTGAATTGCGCCGTCGTGTTCACGCCCGACCATTGCGTGTGATTGAGCAGGTTGTACAACTCCCAGCGGAATTGCAGGAAGCGGCGTTCGCTGCCGAGCGGAATGTTTTTGAACAGCGACAGATCGAAGTTGGCCGTTCCCGGCAGCCGGAAAACGTCTTTCGGCGCGTTGCCGAAATTGCCCGGTGTCGGGCGGGCAAACACGGAAGTATTGAACCAGACCGGCGTGCTGATTAACCCGTTCGCCAATTGCGCGTCCTTGCGATTGCCTCTGTCGAGCAGCGGATTGCCTGTGATAACGATGCGTGCGCCATCGCCGCCGCCTGTGATGTCCGAACCGTCCACCGTAGAAAAGCCCACGCCGGCGGGTGTGCCGCTGGCGAAAGCTGTGATGCCGGACAATTGCCAGTTGTCGAGCGCGACTCTGACCACAGGGTTGTCAAACTTGTTGTTCATCACCTTGCTGACGCGCGGCAAATCCCAAGTGTAATTCAGCACGAAGACATGCGTTTGATCGAATCCGGCGCGTCCGTAATTCCAAATACGCAACGGACGATAGGCCGCAACGCCGGAACGGTCGTCGTCGGCATAATCCATCGCCTTCGACCAGGTGTAAGCGATGCCGAATTGCACGCCGCGCGTGAAGCGGCGATTGAGCGCCACTTGCAGCGCGTTGTAATTCGCCGTGCCGGCGTTTTCGTAATAGGTGATGTTCGTGTAACCGGCGAAAGGACGCAGGAAGTCTGCAGGCAGCACGTTCGCGCCGTTGAACTTCAATCCCGCCGCTGTGTAATCCGACCGCAATCCGGCTTGCGTATCCGGCACAATGCCGCCCGGATAGCGCGTCGGGTCTTGCGCCGATTTCAGGAAGTTCGTGCCGTAAGGCAGCGTGTTGATGTTGCGCGCCTGTTGCAGGTGGCGGCTTTGCGAACCGACGTAAGCGACATCCACCACCGTTCCCCAGCCGATGTCTTTTTGAATGCCCAGACTGTAGTTGTAAGTGACGGGCGTGTTGGCGTCGAGTTCAAAGCCGGCCACACTGGCCGGAAACAGCGTGCCGCTGGAACTGAGCAGGTTGTCCAGGTTGCCGTACAAAATGCGCGGCGTGTCCGTGATCGGCGGATTGCGCGACACGTCATTCCAGACGGCGTTGGCGCTGACGCGGGTTTGATTGAAGACGCCGACGTTGCCGCGAATGGCCAGTTTGCCGTCGCCTTTCACGTCCCAGGCAAAACCGAATCGCGGCTGCACCTGCACAGGCTGCTGATTGCGGAATCCACGCGGATAGCTTTTATCCGTTGCCAAGACCATGCCATTGTAAGGATCACCTGAATTCGGCACGAAACCGCCGATGAACACGGCAGGCAAGATTTGGCCGGTGACGGGATTCAAAGCCCTGCGGTCAGTGCCGGTGCAAGTCGCGCCCGCAGCCACAGGATTCGCGCAAGTCGGTGTATAGAGCTTCGGTGCTTTCTTCGAGTCGAAACGCTCAATCGAAAAGATCGAAGCTTTGTTGTTGCTCTGATACCACTGATTGAACCAGGCGAAGCGCACGCCGGCTTCAATCGTCAGGCGACGGGTAGCTTTCCACGAATCCTGCACGAACCATTCGGCGATGCTTTGACGGCCTTCGCCGCTGGGGCGCGAATTGGATTCGGTGTATTGCTGGAAATTGCCCAACAGCGCGTTGGCGTAAGAGTAGCCGGAATTGAGCGGGTTGTTGGCGTCGTTCTGAAACACAAAAGCACCTGCGAAGGTCGAAGTCGCGCCTTCGTAGTTGCGAGCGCGTTCGGCATAAAAGCCCGCTTTCAAAATGTGCGCGCCTTTGGTGTAAGAGATCGTATCGTTGAAAGTAATCAGCGTGTCGGCACCCCGCAACGGCGTGCGTCCGTCATAAGTTATGTTGGCCGCGTTGGTGATGTTGTTGAATGTCGCCTGCGGAATGATGCCCAGCGGGTTGAGCGCGGGGAAAAACTGTCCGAGCGTAAAGCCGTAAGTTTTCCGTTGCAGTTTGGCCAGTTCGGCGTCGTTCAGCGGCGGGCCTTTTTCAACACCGTGGCGGACGCCGAGTGTCGCTTCGTTGACGATTTGCGGCGAAATGACGCGCGTCCAATTGCCTGTGATGCCGTTGTCCGTGTAGGTGTAATGCAAACCTGCCAATCCCCAGTTCGCCGTTCCAGCCGGCACCGCTATGCCCTGGTTGTCGGCAAACCACGTTGAACCGCGCACGTAAAACGAATTCTTCTCACTGGGTTTGTAATCCGTGCGGAAAAGGTTTTGGCGTTTGGGAATCTTGATGCTTTCCTGAAAGGTGTAATTGTAATTGCCGCGTGTGATGTTCAGATCGAGCGCGTTCGGCTGCGGCAAAACGTTGAGCAGTGCCTGACCATTTTTGTTGATGCGATTGGCCGGAATGATGTTGTTGTCGAAACAGGCCGTTTTGTCGTTCGCCGTGCAATTGCCTGTTTTCAGCGGGTCGCGGATGAACACAGGATTCGGAACGCCACTGGAATTCAATCCCAAAAACGATCTTGAAAAATCGCCATTGCGTTCCGCCGCCGTCGGCACGGTGACGGTTCTGAGCGCCTGCGGGTTGAGCGTCTGCGAATCTTCAAACGAGTAAAAGAAGAATAGTTTGTCTTTGATCTTGTCGCCGATTTTTGGCAGCCAGACCGGCCCGCCCAGCGTCGCGCCCAACGTGCTGAAGCGGTAACGCGGCTTGGTGACTTTGTTCAGGTTGTTGAAAAAGTTCTGCGCGTTGAATTGTTCGTGGCGTTTGTACCAGTAACCGCCGCCATGATACTGGCTGGTGCCGGATTTGGTGATGACGTTGACGCTGGCGGCGCTGTTGCTGGCGTATTCAGCCTGATAGCTGTTGAGTAAAACTTTGACTTCGCCGATGGCGTCGAAGTTCACGGTGCTGCTGAACGTGCTGGGACTGCCCAGATCGTTGCCGCGCAAACCATCCACGTTGATCGTGCTCCAGGTGTTGCGCCCGCCTTGAATGTTCGGAATGCCGCTGCCGAAGCCGTTGCCGGCGGATTCGCTTTGCCCCTGGTAAGAAACGCCCGGCAAAACTCTGAGCAAGGCCGTCACGTCGCGACCGCGAATCGAAATTTGATCGAGTTGTTTGGAAGTAATCAACGCCGAATGTTCCGTGCTTTCCGTTTGCACCGGCGTGCCTTCGGCGACGGTCGTCACAGTTTCGGTCAACTGCCCGACTTTCAATTGCACTTCGCCGACCGAACGATGCTCGGTGGCCGTCAGCACAATGCCTTGCTGTTGAAAAACGCTGAAGTTGCGCTGTTCAACCTTGACCGTGTAATAGCCCGGCTGAATGGCGTTGAAAATGAAATCGCCGGATTCGTTGCTGGTGACGCTGCGCGCGTCGTTGGTGCGTTCGTTAATCAGCGTCACAGTCGCGCCGGCCAGCACTTTGCCGGAATCATCCACAACCGTGCCGGAGATTTTGCCGGAAACGGTCTGCGCCGCTCCCGTCAGCCAAAAAACGGCGCATAAGGCTATCGCGCAAATAAAGCGCAACTTCGATGTCAACATGGCGGAATTCTCCTTGGGGAAAAAGGTTTTGTGTCGGTTATTTGGCGAAAGACATCCCAGCGGCATCGTCATAGCCGGCTTGGGGCCGGTCTCGAATTGGTATTACCACCTGCAAAGTCGGCGAGGCTTATAACACGCCTCGGAAAAAGCTGTCAATTCAGGTATCAAGGGATAAAACTCGTTATACGCATTGGCGGAATTCGGCAGCAGGCAATCCAAATTTCGAAGATCTGCCAAATTGGTAAAACCTCTGTCAGGTCTGAGCATAAAGACTTTTCGATCAATTGAGAGGAAGCTGAGGCTATCAATCATCCGCTGGAAGAGTTGGAACGCGGCCACGGCGGACAGTATCAAACGGACGCCTCCGCCGCGCCTTGTTCCAGTGAGTCGAAATCCTTATCGAACGCCAAAATCCATCCACTGGTCGGCGCGGGCATATTTCGATTTGGCCAATACATCCACGACGACCAAATGCAATTGGTAATCTCCCGGCGCGAGCGGGCCGAGCGACAACCGTCCGCCGCATTCCAGTCGCCCGTTGTTTACAGGCGCATCCACCGGGCGCGGTTGGCTTTGATAAACCTGTTTGCCGTCTTGATAAATTTCCACCTGCATTGTCACGTTGGGTTTGCCTGATGGCGAGTCAAGTTTCGGGTTGTAAATCGCCGCGCCATAATCCATCACTGTTCCGCGCGCAAACCTACGAACGGCGGAGGAAGAATTGACTTCGGCGGATTGCGGCTTCAGAACGTTGGGGTCTGTTTGTTGCTGAGGCATGGCAACCAACAGCAGGCCGGAAAGCGCCAGCCGCTTTTTGGTCAAGTCCGGCACTTGGATAAATTGCCCGGCGGAACCGAGGCGCCCGGTGTCAGGGTCTCGCAAAACGGTGCGGAACTGATAAGCGCCTGGTTTTTTGAGTACGAAGTCATCGCTGTAAATCAGCCCTTTCGCCATCAGTATTTTCAATCGCTCCTCGTCAAAACTGAGCGTGAACGCGCGTCCGTGCTGTTCAATAATGCTGCCGGCTTCGTTAAAGGCGAAAGAGACGATTTCCAGTTTCACCGTCTTGATGCCGGGTTCCTGTGGATTGTCTTTCAAGATCAACTTTTCCGGGTCAATGTGATAGAGCGAGCGAACGAACGACCCTTCTTTCTCGGAGTTGAAAAAGAAAGAAGTCATTTGCAGCGACAAATCGCGTGCGCCAAATGGCGAAAACAGCGCCCCGACAATCTGTCTGTCGCGCCCAGCGACACCGGCCAATTGCTGCTGTTGTTCCTGACGGCGTTCGCGATCCGGCACACCTATGAATCCGGCGCGAGTGCGGACTTTCAGGCCGGGGCGCGTCACTTTCAATTTGATTGAATGATACCTGCGGTCGAACTTTTCGTTCTCCGGATCGAAGCCCAGCAGATAATAACTGCGCCCGTCTTCAAGCGATTTGCGGATTCCCAGATTGAGGTCGTTGTTATTCAGAAAGGCCATGCCGCCGGTTTCGCGCGCGATGTAAGTCAGGCCTTCCTGCGAATCGAAATTCTCCTGCGCCACGCGCGAGTAATCTTCCGGGCGCGGCGCGCCGCTGGTGGAAGCGTCCGGCATGAGGGTTTGCAAACCCTTTGCATCAATCGAATAGACCACCACGCTGGAACGATTGGCCAAATCCACCAATCGGCGCAGATTGTCCAGCACCTGCGTGTTGTCACGTTCGCGGCCAAAGAGCCGAAAGCCGTCCGAAATCAGAATCGCCATCTTGCGTCCGGGCAGTTCGCGCAAACCGCGCACGACGAAATTCAACGCGCCGAGCGTGCCCACGGAAAAAACGGTTTCGCGAAAGTCTTCAAAACGCGCTTCGGCCTCGCGCGCTTCCGGCGAACGCTGATCGTTGGGATCGTTGCCGCCGAAATTCGGCAGCATATCGCGGCTGAAAGGATTCCAACTGAGCTTCTCAATCGCGGCGTACAACACACGCTTGTCGCTGGTAAATTGCTGCAACGCGCCCGCGCCGCGTCCGGTGCGAATGATGCCGACCAGATCGCCTTCCTGCATTTGTTCGCGGACGAACTTCTTAATCGCTTCGCGGGCGTAATAAGTGCTTTGAAACGACAAACCCAAATCGTCAACCACAAAGGCAATCGTCCGTTTGACCTCTTCCGGTGCCAGCGACCGTGTGGGCATACTGGCCGGCGGCAGAGAATCTTTCACTTTGTCCTTGCCGGAAGTCGGCTCAGGCGTTTTTGCTTCTGCGAGCTTGACCAAACGAAAGTAAGTGAGCGCCTGTTTCTTGCCGTCCACAAACAACTCGAAATCGTCATCAGTCAAAGTATCAACGTGATTGCCTTTGCCATCTGTGACCACTGCGTCAATCTGAACTAATTGAGTATTGATGCGAACGACGCTGTCAGG
>CAZRXE010000719.1:0-2579 GCA_964603695.1 uncultured Heliomicrobium sp. | reverse complement strand
CATTGCGCTGGTTTCCAGTGATGGTGCCATCGCAACCAGCACGCTCTTCGCGGGTTAGGTTGAACCACTTGGCAATGAGAAAGTCGCCTTTCAAAATGCCGCTAACCCCAGTGCGGTCGGTAGGGCCATATGAATAGCCATTTTGCTTGCACCATTCTTCAGCAGCATTGCGTGCTTCAAAGTCGCCTTCTTGAGTAAACGATAAGTTCATGATGTCCTCCGCATAATTGGCGTCTCCTGGCCCTCCTGCAACTGCTTCAGATGATCAATAAAGGCAGATGCCGCGCGGCGGGAAAGCTCTTCGACCTTGCAATCGAGTTTTATTGTTTCCATCAATTCCAAATCCACATCAATGTCGAGATCGCGGCAGATGGCGCGAATCATCACGATCTGCTTCGGCGTGGCGAGTTCGGAAACTGACTTCGCCAATGGATAGGCGGGCATCAGTTTGGGTTGGGGTGGCGCGAATAGCTCCGGCTGGGCGCCGGGTTGCTCGCTGGCAAGGGGCTGAAGATATTCCAGCACGCTTTCCAGGCAAGCAATCCGGTGGGCAGCCACCGCCGCGCTGATTTTCCCGCTGTCAATCCAGGGCGGATAGACGCGGCGGCGCGTTGCTAATTCGCGGGTGATTTCGTCAATACACTCTTGAATGGGTTTATCCATCCAGTCTCCTGTCTTGAATTAGCGATCAAATGGCATGTCGTCGGCGATAGGTTCGTCGTTGTAATAGTCGTCAGTGTCATTGGCAAAGCGCGCGGTTTCCAGGGGAGCTTGTAACGCCATGCGAGCCTGATGGCTCAGGAAGCGGTGTTGTTCCTCGAATTGCTGAATAACCTTGCCCATGGCGAGGTTATTGGCCAGTTTGATATTCGTTACGCCAGCCACGCCCTGCGCGATGGCATTAAGCTTTTCCAGTGGCTCCCCTTGCGCCTTCAGGACTGCCGTGAGTCGCACGAATTCATCCACAAGTGCATCGTCGCAAGCCCAAACGTCATGGAAATTCTCTGTCGAGAATTCGCCTTTGACGCCGGCGTCCGTATCCCAGGCGTGGGCCCACTCTTCGTGGGACAAAAACAATTCCTGAAAGGCTGTCAGCCGCGCGCCTCCGACATACAAATCCAGTGCGTATTCGCGCGTAATCTGGGCGGGTTTATAGAGCGTCGGCTGAGTGACTTCGCTTTGGTCGTTACCTTCGCCTTTCATCACGTGATTGGCTGCCCCGATGTGCGTGTAGAGGGCATACGGCGGCAGTTTTCTCCCGGCTGGCGCGGTTTTGTTGGCGACGGGAAGAATCAGGTCGCGATGGTCTCTCACGGCTTCTTGCAAGCACATGCCCGCTGTTGCTTTGGCTGTCAGGATAAACAGATGCTCTGCACTATCCGCTGCCTCGATGCCTGCCGGGATTGCTAAAAACTGTACCTTCCCGATGAAGCCTGGCCGGTGTTTATTTTGGATTGCAGAAAAAAAGATTTCGCGGCCTCGGTCATCTTTCTGCATCCAGCAGAAACGGCGACGCAGGATCGCGAATCGGGCGGAAGGTGCGCCCAGGCAAGGCTGTTTGTCCCGACCGAGTTTTACGCTCAGGGACTTGAAGCCGGGCAGCGTGAAATCGTCGCCGAAGCGGTTCGCTTTTTGTGTCAGATTAAAGAGCCAGCCGCCCCGGAAGCGCACGTCCTCTTCGCCGAGTTCTTCCAGATCGCTTTTCCCGTGATGCCATTGCAGGTAGGGAAAGGATTCTTTCGTCGGTTCCTGGGCATCGGGATTGACAAGTTCCCAGTCGAATTGTCGTTCAGTACTCATTGAATTACTCCTTAAAAGATGGTGATTTCGAGTCGCGCGCCCTTGCCGTCGTCCCAGCGTTTCATCAGGGAGATGGAGTGGATGCCTTCGTCGCGCGCAAACAAGGCATCCATAATTCCTTTGATCACGTTGTCCGCGTCCGGCGTCTGCCGGTGCGCCTGATTCGACAACGCGTTTTTTTTCTTCTTCGACCAGGAGGCAGGGAGCGAGAAGTAGGCGCTCACGCAAACCGTGCCCACATCGGACAAATCAAGGTGCTGGCGAAGCGCCTCGGCTTTGATCGTGTTGGCAAAGCGGTGATAGCGCACCACACAGTCTCGCTTCAGCCACTTGTCTGCGTGGGTTTGTCGCGGTTTGCCCATTGGTTCGACGAAGACGGTAAAAGTCATCGGTATGCCTCCGGGGTGCGGGGGTCGTAACTGAGCCTACGCAGAGCGGAGGGCGGCGACGGGACGCGCGAAACAACGCGCTCCATAAACAGGCTACCGATGGCCTGTATTTCAGAGATGATGACGAGGAATGCGCCCTGGGCAGACTGTCGGGCGTGCAGTTGCTCGGCGACGTGGGTCGCCTTGCGTAGTTCCTGAATCAATTCCAAGGCGTCAAACGGGGTGAGAGGCGGCGATGTTTGTAGACTCATTTCGATTTCCTTAAGGGCTCCCTGAATCTGAAAAGCTGCCGGACGACAATTCAGCCAGAAAATTTTGAAGGTTTTGAGGATTGCCCCGATAGGGTTTCGGCGGCGCGTGGACTCGTTGATTGATCCCCATTTGAGCACG
>CAZRXE010000718.1:0-1951 GCA_964603695.1 uncultured Heliomicrobium sp. | reverse complement strand
GTTCCAGCCTCTGAGCGATTGGTAATCGAATTCCGTGGAGAAAAACCGCAATGTTCGATTCTGATTTCTTTTCACTGTGAAGAGCAACAGCGTGAACAACGCACCGTCAAAGAAATGCCGCCCTTGAGGGTTTCGGGCGATGTTCGGGAAGTCGTTGACGACGACGTGAACGACTCTTTATGAAATGATTGTAAAGTGCCCGCGTTGTCTGGACGGCAATCGCGAAAGTGCGTACACTGCGCGCTCGCTGATTCCCCATAAAATCGTCAATCTGAAGTCTGAGATCGAAGTTTCATCCCTCGCCCGCGCCGGCTTACGGTCGCGCGTGCTTGGCAATCAAAACTACTTGCAAAACGAATGGCCGAATTTGTTGAATACCGGTGTTGCGCCTCTTCCCGCCTCATCACCCTTCTCGAACACGGAAGCGACACAGCCGCATTCAATCCTTCTTTCGTCCCGCTTCTCTAAACTCAAGAGGAAAATCCGATGCGACGTTTACTCACTTCTTTTACTGCCTTGTCCAAATCTCCGCGCCCGACACCGCGAACCACGCTGGCGCTGTTGGCGGCTTTCGCAATTCTGGTTTCGGCACTGTCCATTCGCGGCTTGATCGTGCGCGCCGACAACACGGCGCAAACGTTGCCGTTCAGTCAAAACTGGGCAAACACAGGTTTGATCACGGCGAATGACGACTGGTCGGGCGTGGCCGGCATCGAAGGCTTTTTGGGCGACCGCGCGGCGTCGGGAACAACTTCGGACATTGATCCGCAGACCATCCTGGAGCCGCTGACGACCATTGACGTCGTCGCCAACCAAACCAATCCGAATACAAACACTGCCGGAGGCGTCGCCGAGTTTCACGCCACGCTGCAAAGCACCTCCCAGCAGACCATCGCGCTGCAAGGTTCAGGCACGGCCGACCACCCGAATATCGTTCTCTATCTCAACACAACGGGACAATCGGGCATCAACGTTTCTTACAACCTGCGCGATATAGATTGTTCGGTGGACAACGCGCAACAGCAGGTGGCGCTTCAGTACCGAGTGGGTAATACCGGCAACTTCACCAACCTTCCGGCAGGTTATGTTTCCGATGCCACGTCCAGAGTCAATTCAGGCGCTGCCGATGTCGCCAATTGCACTCAGGTTACGCCCGTCAATGTGACCCTGCCCGCCGCTGCGGATAACCAACCGATGGTGCAAGTACGCATCATCACCTCGAATGCAACCGGTTCCGACGAGTGGGTGGGCATTGACGACATTTCCATCACCGCCGGCGGCGGCAATATGCCAATCCTGCCGACTTGTCCGGCCAGTCTGATGACGACCGCCGGCACGCCAACTTCCGGCAACATCAGCGCCACGGATGCCGACGGCACTGTCACAAGCGCGAGCATCACCAACATCACGCCTAGCAATCCCGGCACAATCACGCTTGGGCCCTTAGCACCTGCTCCGGGCGTGGGCGGCACGGCGATGTCCACGCTCAACGTCGGCGATACTACGCCCGCAGGCAATTACAACGTCACCATCACTTGGACGAACAACGACGCGCCCACGCCGCAAACCGCCACCTGCGCGGTTGCGGTGACGGTAATCGCGGCGGGCAACACGCTCATCCACGATATTCAAGGCACAACCGAAACGCCCAACTTCGTCGGCGAAACGCGAACGATTCAGGGCATAGTCGTCGGCGATTTCCAGAATCCGAATGGCTTGGGAGGCTTTTTCGTCGAGGAAGAACAGGCGGATTGGGACGCCGACGAAAATACTTCCGAAGGAATTTTCGTCTTCGACAACGCCGGCGCAGTGGCCGTCAACGTCGGCGACAAAGTCACTGTCACCGGCACTGTGCTGAATTTCGGCGGTCCTCCGGGCTTGACGGAGCTTTCGCCCGTCAGCGCCGTCGTCGTCAACAGCACCGGCAATACGTTGCCGCCGGTCAAAACCG
>CAZRXE010000717.1:0-2759 GCA_964603695.1 uncultured Heliomicrobium sp. | reverse complement strand
GTTTATACGATCCCAGTTACGAACACGACGCCTGCGGAATGGGTTTCGTCGTTGACCTGAAAGGCCGCAAATCACATGAAATCGTCGAACAGGCGCTACAGATTCTGGTCAAGCTGAAACATCGCGGCGCGGTCGGCAGCGAAGTCAACACCGGCGACGGCGCGGGAATTCTGGTGCAAATCCCGCACGAGTTTTTTTTGAAAGAGTGCGCCAAGCTCGGCATCACCTTGCTGGAACCCGGCCAATATGGAGTCGGCAACGTTTTCCTGCCGGCGGACGAAGCCAGCCGCCGCGCTTGCGAGGAAATGTTTGAGGCCGAAGTCTGCCGGGAAGGGCAGGAAGTTCTGGGTTGGCGCGACGTGCCGGTGGACGATTCGATGATAGGCCCGACGGCCAAAGCCGCCGAACCACGTTTTCGCCAGGTCTTCATCAAACGCGCCGCCGATTTGCCGGACGGCCCCGGCGGTCTGGGTTTCGAGCGCAAGCTCTGCATTATCCGTAAACAAAGCATCCGCAACATTCGCGGTTCGGGCGTGCCGCAGGCCGAAGGCTTTCACATTCCCAGCCTGTCTTACAAAACCATCGTTTACAAAGGCATGCTCAGTTCAACGCAGTTGCGGCCTTTCTATCTGGACTTGCAAGACCCTGAGTTCACTTCGGCGCTGGGGATGGTTCACTCGCGCTTTTCGACCAATACTTTCCCAAGCTGGAACCGCGCGCATCCTTATCGTTATCTTTGCCACAATGGTGAAATCAATACCTTGCGTGGCAACATCAACTGGATGCACGCCCGCGAAGGCCGCATGAAATCCTCGCTCTTCGGTCAGGACGATTTGAAAAAACTGCTGCCGATCATTGATGTGAACAATTCCGATTCGGGCATGTTCGATAACGTGCTGGAAATGTTGGTGCTGACCGGGCGTTCCATCGCGCACGCGATGATGATGATGATCCCCGAACCCTGGTCGGGCGACCCACAAATGAATCCCGAAAAGCGGGCGTTTTACGAATACCACTCCTGCATGATGGAACCCTGGGACGGGCCGGCGGCGGTAGCCTTTACCGACGGCGTGCGCATCGGCGCGGTGTTGGATCGCAATGGATTGCGCCCGGCGCGTTATTACGTCACCAAAGACGACCGCCTGATTATGTCTTCCGAAGTCGGGGTGCTGGACATCGCGCCGGAAAACGTCGCTTACAAAGGCCGTTTGCAGCCCGGTCGCATGCTGCTGGCCGATCTGGAAAAACAGCGCATCATTGACGATGAAGAGTTGAAGATGGAATTGGCGCGCGAACATCCTTACGGCCAATGGCTGAAGGAAAACCTTGTCAACATTGACGACCTGCCTTCGCCGCCGCACGTTTACGAAACCGATCACAAGACGATGCTCCTGCGCCAGCAGGCCTTCGGTTACACGCACGAAGACTTGCGCCTGTTGATGACGCCGATGGCGCGCGACGGCGTGGAAGCCACAGGTTCGATGGGAACGGACACCCCGCTGGCCGTGCTGTCTGACAAACCGCAATCGCTTTACAGCTATTTCAAACAACTCTTTGCCCAGGTTACCAATCCGCCAGTGGACGCCATCCGCGAAGAGTTGATTATGTCTACCGAAACGACCATTGGCCCGGAAGCCAACATGCTGGAACCGTCGCCGGAAATGGCGCGGCTCATCAAAATCTCTTCGCCGATTTTCACCAACGAGAATCTGGAAAAGCTGCGTCAACTGGCCGACAAGGAAAAGAACGGATTTCAATCCATCACGCTGCCGATTCTATTCAAAGTCGGCGAAGGTGTTGCCGGAATGGAGCGCGCGCTGGAAGAACTGTTCGCCCGCGTGACCAAAGCGCACGCCGACGGTTACGACATCATCATCCTGTCCGACCGTGGAATGGATCGCGACTACGCGCCGATTCCCGCATTGCTGGCCGTTTCGGGCGTTCACCACCACCTGATGCGCGAAGGCACGCGGACACAAATCGGCCTGATTTTGGAAAGCGGCGAACCGCGCGAAATACATCATTTTGCCTTGTTGCTGAGTTACGGCGCGCGCGGCATCAACCCGTATCTGGCTTTTGAATCGCTGCACGACATGATTAACCAGGGAATGCTGCCCGGCGTGTCGCATCAGCAAGCCGTCGCCAAATACATCAAAGCCATCAACAAAGGCATCGTCAAAGTCATCTCGAAGATGGGCATTTCGACCGTCCAAAGTTACAGCGGCGCGCAAATCTTCGAAGCCGTGGGCATCAAGCCGGAAGTGATTGACCGGTATTTCACCGGCACGGCAACGCGCATCGGCGGCGTCGGGCTGGACGTGATTGCCAAAGAAGTCTTAATGCGCCATCACCATGCTTACCCCGACAGGCAGGTCAACGGCCACGCACTGGAAGCGGGCGGTCAATACCAATGGCGCGCCGGCGGCGAAGCTCACCTGTTCAATCCGCAAACCATCCATACGCTGCAAAAAGCCACGCGCACCGGCAGTTATCAAACTTTCAAAGAGTACAGCCGGATGGTCAACGATCAGGCCAAACAGCTTTACACGCTGCGCGGTTTGCTGAATCTGAAATCCAATCGCCCGGCAGTGCCGATTGAAGAAGTCGAATCGGTCGAGGAAATCGTCAAACGCTTCAAGACCGGCGCGATGAGCTACGGGTCGATCAGCCAGGAAGCCCACGAGGCACTGGCGATCGCGATGAACCGGCTCGGCGGTAAGAGCAACACTGGCGAGGGCGGCGAAGATCCGGCCCGCTAC
>CAZRXE010000716.1:0-3788 GCA_964603695.1 uncultured Heliomicrobium sp. | reverse complement strand
AGGGCGAGCGTACTCAAACCGTCGGCTTCGATTTTCAGCAGGGCAATATCAGTGGCGGGATCGCTGCCTTGCACCGTGGCTTTGTGTTCGCGCCCGTCCGTTAGGCGGACGCGTATGCGGTCAGCGTTACGTATGACGTGTTCGTTGGTGACGATCAGGCCGGAAGTTTCGATGACGAAACCCGTTCCGGTTCCGCGCTGCACCCCGCTGTCCGGTGGCGCGAGCGTTTCGTTGGCGCGGATGGTTTCGCTGCTGACGGCGCGCATGGCTATGACAGTGACCACGGCGTGATTGCTCTGATTGACTATTTCGGCGTTCGATTTGTCTTCGTCCGCCGCGCGCGTCCAGCTTGTCAGTTTCGATTCAAAGAAAAATTCCCGGAAGGTCTGCGGGCGTAGGAAAGCTGCCACGACCAGCGTCAGCGCCGTCGTGCCAACCAGAAAGGCACACAAAAAAGCGAAGAGGATACCGCGTTTCATACAACAGCCATCAGTCTTTCAAAATCTTGATCTGCTTTTCGCCGACGATGCGCCAGCCGTCCGGTTCGCGGCGAAAGGTGAGGACGTTTTGCGCGCGTCCGGTCGAGCGTTTGCGTCCGCGCCGCAAAGCCCATTGCCGGTCGAAAATCACATCGGCTTCCTGTTTGCCGTCGAAGCTTTTCAAGACGATTTGCGGCGATTCGGAAAACCGCAGCGTGTAAGCGTCCAGTTTGTCGAAGATGCCGCGTTTGCGGGCTATGATTCGTTCCCGCGTCATCGCGCCGTCGCGAAAGTAATCGGCGCGGTCGGCATAAAAGCTTGAATGTTTTTTCCAATCGCCACGTGTCGCCGTCATTGCCCAGTCGGTGTAAAGCGCGTTCACCTCGCGGCGAATTTGCTCTTCGCTGACCACCACCGTTGGTTTGACGAAGGCGGCAGGCACGGCGCGTTGGGATTGCTGTTCGGGAGAAGGCGTCACCGCCGGTTTATTTGAAATCGCGGCGTTGCGCCCGGTTCCTTGAACGCCTATCTCCGGTGAACTTGCGGGCAGAACAGCGGCAGATTGTGCGGCAGGCTGATTGGAATGTAGCCGCGCCTCTTCCGCTTTCGCTCGCCAATCGTCGTACAAAAAATACGCCAGGGAACTCAGCGCGGTCAGGGCTGCCAGCACTGCCGCCGCCTGAACCCAGGCGCGCGGGCGACGTTCGATCAGCAGCGACGGCGCGGGCGTTTCGATTCGTCGCCGCTCAACAACCGTAGCCGAGGCGATTGCCGGACGCGGCGCGGTCATCGTGTTTTCCGATGAAACAGCAGCTTCGCGTTCAGTCACGGCGGCGGCCAGCAATTGCGCGGCGAATTGCGCGGCGGAGGCAAACCGTTGTTGCGGATTTTTGGCCAGCGCGCGCATCACCACGGCTTCCAGTTGCGGCGGCAGATCGGTGCAAAAACGGCGTAGCGGCGCGGGCGGCTCCTGCAAATGTTTGAGCAGGACGATAGAAGTATTTTTTCCATCAAATGGCGCGTGCCCGGCCAGCATTTCGTAAAGGATGACGCCCAGGCTGTAAACGTCCGAACGCGCGTCCACGGCCTGTCCGGTGCATTGTTCCGGCGAAATGTAATTCGGCGTGCCGATGACTGTATTTTCATCCGTCAGCCCTTGCCAGCTTTGTTCGGCGAGTTTGGCGATGCCGAAATCCAGCACCAGAACACGCTCCAGGCCATCCACGGAAGTTTCCAGCATGACGTTGTCCGGTTTCAGATCGCGATGGATGATGCCTTGTTTGTGCGCGGCTTCGATGCCGGCGCAGACTTGCGCCAAAATCGCGGCGGCGCGTTCCGGGCGCATTTGCCCCAACCGCGAAGCGTGAGCGCGCATTTCCTCGCGCAAGCTGCGGCCTTCGATCAACTCCATCACCAAATAGGCCGAACCGTTCGGCAAATGGCCGGAATCATAGACGGCGACAATGTTCGGATGTTTGAGTCGTGCGGCGGCGCGGGCCTCGCGGTTGAAACGTTCGCGCGTGACAGCGTCAGCCAGGAATTCAGCGCGCAGGATTTTGATGGCCACGGCGCGTTCCAGCGTCAAATGCGTGGCGCGATAAACGCTGCCCATTCCGCCGTGCGCGATTAGTTGTTCCAGCCGGTATTTCCCCTCGACGACGAGCGGCAAGGCCGGAACGTCGCGCGTCGGCGATTGGTCAAACAGGCAAAATTCCACGCCATCGCCGAAACAACGATGGCAAGCTCGACAATATCGCATCGCCCTTTCTCCGCGCCGCACCGAAGCATTTACTTAACTTCGGCAAACGGCAATTAGTCGTAAAGTTTCAAACCGGTAAACAGGCGATTAAAGGAGTGAAACCGCAATTGCTAATTTTTCAGGTGTCGCGTCAGCATAGCCGCAACTCATTTCCGCCCGCAAGCCGCTCCGCTAGCAACTACTACGAGCAAAAGGCTGGGCTATTGAGACTCCGATCATCTTGTCTTGCCCGTACTCAGTCCCTACAATGCCCGCGCATTTGCCGCCGCTGAGCAACAGAAATCCCCCTCTGAAGGCAAATGCGCAGGCAACACATCCGGTCGCCTCGCCATCTTGTGGCTTGCCTTTTCACTTTTCGTTTTCCCAATTCTTCATTTGCTCGACAAGTTTCAAGGACGCGAATCCCACCTCGCAACCTGAAATCGGGCGAGGGCTTGAACGGCCCGCTTCCACCGCTAATTCTCACTGAAGGAGTTGCAATTGATACCCGTAAAAAGAACATCCATCGGATTCATCAGCGCCACTATCATTTTGATTCTTGCCGTTTCCGTTTTCGGCCTGCGCAGTTCAAACGTCCGCGCGGCGTTGCAGTTAGACCAACCCGCTCAGGCAAACCAACCCGATCAAACAACTCAACCTGCTCAAACTTCCGGCGCGCAGGCGCGTCAAGGTGAATTCAAGGAGGCTGTGCGCCGGCTGCCAATGAACTTCGAGATCAATCGTGGACAGGCCGACGAGTCCGTCAAATTCATTTCTCGCGGCCACGGTTATCAGGTTTATCTGACCGACGATGAAGCTGTGCTGGCGCTGCAAAACCAGGTTCGCGATCCGGAAAAAAACTTTGATAAACCTCGCCTCGGACAATCGGAAACCCGCGCGTCGGCCTTGCGATTCAAGGTCGCGGGACAAACGTCCGCTGAACCGATAGGCTCCGGCCTGCTGCCCGGCAAGAGCAATTATCTGATCGGCAACGATCCGCAAAACTGGCATACGGACATTCCGAATTATTCGCGCGTTGAATACCGCGAAGTTTATGCGGGCGTGACGCTGGCTTATTACGGCACGCAGCGGGCGCTGGAATACGACTTCGTTGTTTCGCCGGGCGCGGATCCTTCGCAGATTACGATGACGGTGGAAGGCGCGCAAAAGATTGAACTGGCCGACAACGGCGATCTTGTGCTGCACGTAGACGGCGAGCGCGTCTATCACCGTTCGCCGGTCAGCTATCAGGATTTCGGCGGCAAACGGCGCGCGGTCAACAGCCGCTACGTGTTGCGGGGCGGGAATCAGGCGGGCTGGCAGATAGGCTTTGAAGTTTCCGATTACGACACCAAACAGCAACTGGTGATTGATCCCGTGATTGATTTTTCGACCTTCTTCGGCGGTATCGGTTCGGATGAAGGCTTGGCGATTGCGGTGGATTCTTCCGGTTCGGCTTACGTCACGGGCACAACCTATTCAAACAATTTCAACACCTTCGCGCCGCTGCAAACCATCAATCGCGGCGGCAAATTCGATTCCTTCGTGGCCAAGCTCAATCCCAGCGGGAC
>CAZRXE010000715.1:0-2454 GCA_964603695.1 uncultured Heliomicrobium sp. | reverse complement strand
GGTTGAGGACACATGGAGCTTGGCACCGATGATTTTTTGGATCAACGGTTCAGCGTGTTTTTCAATCACCTCTTGCAGGAGAATCTGGTATTGCTCTCCATCAGCGGTCAGTAGTGGCCGAAGCCTGTCATCAATTTCCGAGGGATCGTTGTTATGGGTGGCCGTCTCTCGCTTTTTCATCAGCAGATGATTGCCTTATTTTCCGCTCCGTACCTGAGCCGCACCGTCAGAGTTTCATCTACATCGCTGTCGAACACTTTTCCTCACCGAAAAAAAACGCTCGCAAGCCGCAAAGCAAGCTTTTTACGTCTCGAAGAAAATCTGTCAGTTAGTTTTTGAACTTGTTATTGGGAGATTACGCGCAAGAGAATACCGATACTCCGCATTTCTGGCAACAGTTTAACCAGGAAAATTCAATCAAATCTTCGGCTTACGTTCGCGCCACGGCCTGGCTTTTTCAAGCTGTGCGGCCAAACGCAGCAAAAGGGAATCTTCGCCAAAGCGCCCGCTGAACATCACTCCCACTGGTAACCCATCATCTGACCAATGCAGCGGAAGGGACATGGACGGCTGTCCCGTCACGTTATAAAGCGCCGTGTGTGGTCCGAATTCGGTGACCTCTTTGGTGAAAGCGGCGCTGCTTTCGGGCGACAGGCTCAACACACCGAGCGGCACCGGCGGTTTGGCCAGTGTGGGACTGAGAATCACGTCGTAGTTCTGCATGAATTTCGCAATTGTCAGGCCGACTTGATGCATGGTGGCGATGGCGCGCGAATAAGCCACACTGTTGAGCGCCCTGCCTTGTTGCATCATCGCCCAGGTCACAGGCTCGACATCTCTGTCAGTCACAGCACGGCCCAACGTTTGAGCGGCGTCTTCCAGCGTTCGTGCCAGCGAAACCACTATGACGTTCAAGAATGCCTCACGCATCGCGGCGTTGTTGATCGGCAGTTTCTTCTCTTCGACTTTGTGTCCCAAGCTTTCGCACAGTTTGGCGGCGTCGGTTGCGGCTTTTCTGCATTCGGGATCGAGCGGCGTTCCACCGTAAGGTTCGGCCACCAGTGCAATGCGCAATTTGCCAGGATTAACGGTCAGCTCCTTCAAAAACGGACGCGCGGGTGGCGGCGAGAAAAACGGCGAACCGGGTTCTGCGCCCGCTGTCGCATCGAGCAACGCCGCGCTGTCGCGAACCGAAATCGTGATGACGTGATGATGCGAGCAGCCGTTCCAGCCCTCGAATTGCGCGGGGCCTATCGGCACGCGCCCTCGCGTCGGTTTCAGGCCGAACAGTCCGCAGCACGAAGCCGGAATGCGAATGGAACCGCCGCCGTCGCTGGCGTGCGCGGCGGGCAGAATCCGCGCGGCCACCGCCGCAGAGGAGCCGCCGGACGATCCACCACTGGTGCGTTCCGGATTCCAGGGATTGCGCGTCTTGCCGTAAAGCGCGGATTCGGTGGTCGTCGTCAATCCCAGTTCGGGAGAATTCGTTTTGCCGAAGATCACCAGCCCGGCTTGCTTGTAGCGCGCCACTAACGTGCTGTCGGATTCGGCGACGGCATTTTTCCAAACTCGACTGCCGGAGGAAGTGATCGTCCCAGCTAGATATTGCCCCAAATCTTTCAGTGCGAATGGCACGCCGCGAAAAGGCCCGGCGGGCAAGCCCTGTTTGATCTGTGTCTCGGCTTTGTCGAAGAATAAATGGCAGAATGCATTAAGTTTTGGATTGAGCGTCTCGACCCGCTGCCGAACAGCGTCGAGCAATTCCAGCGGCGTCACCTGTCGCCTGGCGACGAGTTCGGCCAACCCCAGCGCATCGTATTTTTCATACTCCGCCGCTAAACCGGAAAAGCTGATAGGCTCCGAGTTGGAGCCGGAAATCGAAAGGTCTTTCATCATAATCGCAGTCCCCGCCGTTGTTCCGCGTTTGAGAAGTTCGCGACGAGCAATTCGCCCGCCGGAAATGTTTTTTTGTTTCATTGCCGTTGCTCTAGTGCCGTTGCTCTTGTGAAAGGTGATCAAGCTTGTTGACGGTAAGTTCGTCGCGATTTTCCCATTCGCACTTCGGGCTGTCCATTAAAGCAAGGAGGTTTTCGCCGGGAACTCATTTTGACATCGGCGCGAAATGTGGCAAGTTGTGCGGCCTTGCAGATACACGCTACCTAAAACGGAGAACCGCTATGAGCAAAGCCATTCTGGAAACGGAGCGGCTGCTGTTACGCGAAATCAGTCACGACGATCTGAACGACTTGCTTCAAATCTGGGACGATGCCGAAGCGATGCGCTTGTTTCCAAAAACGCTGGATCGCGACGAAATGGCCGCTTGGATTGATCGCAATCTAGCGCGCTACGAACAATACGGTCACGGTCTGTGGGCTGTGATTTTGAAAGACGTGCAGCAGTTTGTGGGCGATTGCGGTTTGGTGATTCAGGATGTTGACGGTGTCGAAGAACTGG
>CAZRXE010000714.1:0-2629 GCA_964603695.1 uncultured Heliomicrobium sp. | reverse complement strand
ATGCTCAATTGGACTTCCGATTCGACATCCAGAAAAGTCATGGTCTTGCCGGTTTTCTCGCGGACGGCTTTGATGAGGTCTTCGGGGTTGTCGGCGCGCAGACCGCTGCTGCCGACAATATTGATGTGTTAGAGCGGGACTTTATATTCATCTTTCATTCGCGCCATCAACTTGCCGACGGCGGCCACTGTGTCGCGTATGACTTCTGGGGCGAATTTATTGTCCTTGAGCTGCATGACAGTGGTGTTCACCACTTCCGCATAAATCAGTTTGACGCTGTAACCTTCCTCATTTTCGCTGACGCGAATCGCTGTCGCCTTGATGCCTTTGGAACCGACTTCGATTCCGCCGTAAGGCAGTCCGGCTTCCGAGGCTGCGAATGTTTGCGCTCGCATCGGCAAAAAAGCCAGCGCCAGGAGAAAGAGCAATAGAATGGATTTCAGCAAGCGATTAGGGATGTTCATTTGTGCATACTCCTGAGAGAGATCGGCGATTGGCCCACATTTTTTTTGACACAGTTCAATTCGCTGATTTACGGACTTGTTTCATCAACCGGCTGACAGCGACAACCAGCGCCAGCAAAATCACCGAAATCAGCGTCAGGATGACCGGCAGAGAAAGTCCTACGCCTTTGCCCGTTGCGGCGGGCGCAGCAGATGCCGGAGCGGCGGACGCTTGATTGGCGGCAATTAGCGGGCGCGATGAAGACGTGGTCAGCGCAGCCGCTCCGCCCATCACCCCGACAGACTCCGCCGGAGTCGTCGTCGGCGATGCTGTCACTGCCACATTCACCGGCGCGGGCGTCGGCTTTGCAGTCAAAGCGGGTTCCGGCGCGGCGGCGACCAGCGAATTGGCAGCCGGCGCGCTTTCCGAAGTTTCTCCCTTGTCTGAATTGAGTGCTGAATTACGCCCGCGTCGTTGTCGCCGGCGAGAAGCTGAAGAAGAGTCGCCCGACGTGCCCGACGTAGAAGAGGCGTTGTTTGCCACGGTCGCGGACTGTGCCGGATCGTTGTTTCGTTTGTTTCTATCTTTTCCGCCGCGCTCTCGCGCTTCGGGGAAAATATCCACCGGATCGAACTTGTTCATCGCCCGCTTCTTTTCAGTCGGAACCACCGGCGTGACTGGAACCGCTTGCTGCGGAAAAACCGTTGCCGCGCTGAAAAGAAGCAGCAGGAAGAGCGCCATTAAGTTGATTCGTTTTTTCATTCTGATCTGTCCATCAGGGGCCGGTACGCGAAGACATTTATACTGCTTACATTTGGCGATAAGCCGCAACGCCTAACCAGGCCAATGCCAACACCAGCAACGTGATGAGAACACCATAGCTGACCAGTTTGATTTTGGCGCTGGTCGTGTTCGACTGAGCGACATCCAGAAACAGTTCATCGCTTTCGGATTTGGCCGCTGCGGCTAATTGCCCTGAATCGTTGTTGCGAACCACTTGTTCGGACATGGAGCGCAATTCTTCCTCCTGTTTGCGCAAGACTTTTTTGTAGCCGTTTTCCGTGGTGCGGAACTTCTCATCGGCTTTGCGCAGCCTGGTTTCCAATTCCTGCGCTTTGGTTTCGGCGTCGGCACGCGATTGTTCGGCGGCGATGCGCGCTTTTTGTTCGGCGGCGATTTGCGCTCGAAGCTGATCCAGCGCCTCTGTCGCTTCGGTATTCGGCGCGGCGGCACGTTCGACGGGCGCGACCGAACCAGCCTGGAAAAACGCCGTTCCCAGTTTTTCCCAATCTAGTTCCAAATGCGGGCTGGAGGCGGCCAGTTCCTTAAGCATCTGCTCGGCCAGATTTCTTAACTCCATCTCGCGCTGCAAATTCGTTTCGGCGGTTTGAAATTTCTCTTCCGCTTTTCTGGCAATGGCGTCCGCTTCGTAAATCAGCGCCTCGGCGGCGCGCGCGGTTTCCTCTGCGGTTTGGGCTTTGGCTTCAGCCTCTTTCCAGGCTTTCCTGGCGGAATCCAGCGCACGCTCGGCGGTTTTGATTTTTTCCTCCACTTCCACGCGCGCCTGCTCAGCCAGTTCGCGAGCCTGCATCTCCTGTTTCAACCGCGCTTCCAATTCCGCTTTCGCTTTCTCGGCTTCGATTCGCCGTGTTTCCTCGGCCTGCGCTGTTTCCAGCCACTGCCTGGCTTCTTCTTCAATCTGGCGGAGTTGCGCTTCAATTTGCGCGACACGCTGTTCTGCCAGCAACCGCAATTCTGTTTCTTCCTTGAGCCGGGCTTCGGCCTGCCGGAATTTGTCCGCCGCCTCGCGCGAATGAATCTCGGCTTCGCGCGCGATGGCGATAATGGCCGCCCGCCGGCGTTCCAGTTCATCACCGGACGCACCGTGTTCAACGACATCCGCTTCAGCCGTCGCCGCTCTGGACTTCATTCGTTCGAGTACTGCTTCAATCCGCGATTTGATAACCCCCGCCTCCGTCTCCCCAGCCGCTTCGGATTTCACTTCAGTCGCACCTGGCCGTTTGCTTTCGCTAAGCTTCAGCTTGCCCGTGCTGTGTTTTGGCCGTTCGAGCGGCAAAACATTGTTCAGTTTGTTTTCGAGTGAAACAGGCTTCCTCTCACTGCTTATCGAATCTTGTGAGTAGCTTGAGATGTCGGACTCGAAACTCTTTGCTTTGCTGGTAAG
>CAZRXE010000713.1:0-2766 GCA_964603695.1 uncultured Heliomicrobium sp. | reverse complement strand
CTAATAGAATCAAGGATGAATTCCTGGCCACGCTTTCACACGAAATTCGGACGCCGCTAAATTCGATTTTGGGTTGGGTAACGTTGCTGCGAAACCACGCTCTGTCAGAGGCGGAGGCGCAACGGGCGCTGGAAGTAATTGAACGCAACGCCCGCTCCCAAAGTCATTTGATCAATGATTTGCTGGATGCTTCCAGCATTCTCAATGGCAAGCTGCGTCTCGATGTACGGACGCTGATGCCGGAAACCATCGTCAGTAAAGCTGTGGAGTCCGTGCGTCCGGCGGCGATGGCCAAGCACATCCGGTTACAGACTCATCTGGAGACTGAGGCCGGCCCGGTGCTGGCGGACGCGGAGCGGTTGCAGCAGATTGTCTGGAACCTGTTGCTCAATGCCATTAAGTTCACGCCTAAGGATGGGCAGGTGGACGTAACACTTCGGCAAGCTGATGCACAAGTTGAAATTTTGATTTGCGACACAGGCATTGGCATCGAGCCGGAGTTGTTGCCTTATATTTTCGACCGCTTCCGGCAAGGCGACAGTTCCACAACGCGCAAGTATGGCGGATTGGGTTTGGGCTTGGCTATGGTTCGTTACCTGGTGGAAATGCACGGCGGCCTGGTGACTGCCGAAAGCAAAGGATTGAATCAGGGAGCGGCCTTTAGCGTGCGGTTGCCTGCCGAACAGGATGTTTTGCAGGCGGTGGCGGAACAGTCTCTGATAGCGACGATGGAATCCGAAGAAATGGACTGTGTGCGCGATTTGGCGGGATTGCGCATTCTGGTTGTGGAAGATGATTACGATTGCCGGCAGTTTCTGGTTGCTCTCCTTGAACGTTGTCAGGCCGAAGTGAGAAGAGCCGGGAATGCTGTTGACGCGCTGAAGACGCTGGAAACCTGGCAGCCGGAAATCATTATTTCCGACATTGAAATGCCCCTTATGAACGGGTACGAATTTATTCGGAACGTACGCAATAGCCAGACGCTGGCCAAGGTTCCGGCAGTGGCGCTGACGGCTTATGCCCGTGTTGAAGATCGTTTGCGCGCGTTGTCGTCCGGCTTCCAGATGCATCTGGCGAAGCCGGCGGAACCGGCGGAACTGCTGACCGTGGTTGCCAGCTTGACGAAACGAATTGCCTCCAACAGGTGGTGTGAAGCCGCCTCTTAATTCAACGCACAATTAGTACGGGCTGGTGAAAGTCCGTCCCACGGATTCCAAAACCGTTATGCCCGGACTTCGCTCGGCAAAACAGAATGGACAATTTTTCAGATAAGACACACGGAGAAGAGCGTCTGCGGCTGGCTCTGGAAGCCGCCGAGATGGGTTATTGGGAATGGCACCCGGCAACTGACAAAATTATATGGAGCAATCGTACAGCGACGATCTTCGGTTTTGCGTCGGGAGAGTTCAGAGGTACCTGGGACGCCTTTCTGGAAATGGTGCATCCCGAAGACCGCGCCGCCCTGCGGCAACGAATCAACAGCGCCATTGAACAGTGCGGTGAATTCAATGCCGAATACAGGGTTTTGCGACGCGATGGCGATTTGCGCTGGCTCTCTTCGCAAGGACAGGCTTTTTACAACGATGCCAAACAGGTTTCGATCATGCTGGGTGTCGTTCGAGACATCACCAGATACAAACAGGATGAAGAGGAACGCATACGCTTGATAGCCGAGGCGGAAAACGCGCGCGAAACCGCCGAAGCCGCCAACCGCGCCAAGGATGAATTCATCGCGCAGGTCACGCACGATCTGCGCTCGCCCTTGAACGCCATTCTGGGTTGGACGCGGGTGCTGCGTTCGCGCAGTGTCAGTTCCCAAGTCACCGCTGATGCGCTGGCGACCATCGAACAGAGCGCCGAGAAGCAAAAACGCCTGATCGAGGATTTGCTGGATGTTTCGCGCATTGCGACCGGCAAACTGCGCTTGGATGTGCAGCCGGTTTCGCTGGCTGCCGTTATCAATTCGGCTATGGAAGTGATGCACCCGGCTTGCCAGGCGAAGGAGATTTCTTGTCAGGTCGAGGTGACCACCGACGCTGACGCCATCACCGGCGACCCGACGCGGTTGGAGCAGGTGATCTGGAATCTGGTTTCCAACGCCGTCAAGTTCACGCCCGGTGGAGGTCGGGTGATAGTTCGTTTGGAACGCGCCGATCCTTACGTGCAGATTGTCGTTTCCGACACCGGACCCGGCATTCAACCGGAACATTTGCCGCACATCTTCAACCGGTACTGGCAACCCTCGAATTCCGGCAAAAGGACTACGGGCGGTCTGGGATTGGGCTTGTCGCTGGCGCGTCACATCGTCGAATTGCATGGCGGAACCATCTACGCCGAAAGCGAAGGCGAAGGAAAAGGGACGAAGTTTTTTGTCAGTTTGCCTTATCGCGCTGTTCGGTTGAACAGCGGTAACCTTTCAGCCCAACCGCCCGGAGCGATGCCCGCTGCCGCGAAGGCGAATTCCCAAAAGTCGCAGTTGGTTTCCACCACGCTCAGCGGTTTGTTGGCGCTGGTGGTGGATGATGAACAGGATGCGCGCGAACTGGTGGCGGCAATTCTGCGGCAGCACGGCGCAGAGGTAATGACAGCCGCCGGCATGGAAGAGGCTTTGCAACTCATCAAAATCGCTCTGCGTTTGCCCGATGTGTTGGTTTCAGACATCAGCATGCCGGGACACGATGGTTACGCGCTGATCCGAAAATTGCGCGCTTTGCCGGCCAACGAAGGCGGAGAAATTCCGGCCATTGCCTTGACCGCCTATGGCCG
>CAZRXE010000712.1:0-4630 GCA_964603695.1 uncultured Heliomicrobium sp. | reverse complement strand
CCTCTTTGATTTCGCGCGGCAATTCTTCCACCACATCGCGCCAGATTTGCACCAGCTTCGCGCCGTCTTTGATCAGGAAGTTCGGCCCAAAGGAAGTTTGTGAAGTGATGTTGCCCGGCACTGCGAAAACTTCGCGGCCTTGTTCGTAGGCCAGCCGCGCCGTAATCAGCGAGCCGCTGTGTTCTGAGGCTTCGATAATCAAGACGCCGAAACACAATCCACTGAGGATCCGGTTTCGATAGGGGAAGTTTTGCGGCAAGGGCGGCGTGCCAAGCGGGAATTCGGAAACCACCGCGCCGTGCGCGATGATTTGTTCTTCCAGTTTTTTGTGTTCTTTGGGATAGGTTGTTCCGAGTCCGGTGCCGACCACTGCGACTGTCAGGCCGCCGGCTTCCAGCGCGCCGCGATGTGAGGCAGCGTCAATGCCGCGCGCCAAACCGGAAATGATCGTCAATCCGTGAGCCGCCAAATCGCGCGACAAACTTTCCGCCACATTCACGCCGTAAGTCGAACACCGCCGCGAACCGACCACCGCCAGACAAGGCCGCCGACAGGCCGCCGTCAAATCGCCGCGTACATACAAGGCAATCGGCGGATCGTGAATTTCGCGCAGCAATTCCGGGTAATCCTCGTCATCCAGCGTAATGACCTGCGCATTGAGTTTTTCCAGGCGTTCGATTTCGGCGTTGGCTTTTTCCAGGATGGCGGAATCCTGAAGCTCCAGAATCGTCTCCGGCTTTAATCCTTCTTTTTGAAGCGACAACCGCGACGCGGCAAAGACTTGCGCGGGAGAGCCGAAACTGTTGAGCAATTGATTGGCTGTGCGCGGCCCGATGCCGCGAACCATATTCAGCGCGATCCAATCGGCCAGATCAGCACGCATCGCAATGAACCTCCTCAAGGCTGAATTTGAAGCTGAAACTCATACGGGCGCGGATTATACCCAGCACGCTATAGAAAGCCTAACCCGAACTTTTCAACGATGATGCAACGAATCACGCTGTCAGTGGTTTTGTTGCGAGTTGCCGACGACAGGCTATCATCAGGTTTCTTGTGAACGTCCAGACCGGCGAAACATCAGTGGATGACTTCAATCACTTTGCGTATCATCCGCTTATTCCATTCCGAACTAGACTGGCGGGAGCCGTCGGGGCTTATTAGTTTTAGGAATTCAAATTGGAGAACAAATGAGAAAAGCAAAGATTGTCGCCACCATCGGCCCTGCGTCACGTTCGCCCGAACGCTTGCGCGAATTAATGCTGGCTGGGATGAATGTGGCGCGCGTCAACATGTCCCACGGCACGCACGAAAGC
The DNA here is from genome assembly GCA_964603695.1 of uncultured Heliomicrobium sp. GTDB lineage: Bacteria > Acidobacteriota > Blastocatellia > RBC074 > RBC074 > RBC074. The sequence goes on along the minus strand of CAZRXE010000712.1, from coordinate 3,317 downwards.
CATGCTGAAACCATCCAAACCCTGCGCACCGTTGCGGCGGAACTCAACCGTCCACTGGCGATTTTACTGGATTTGTCCGGGCCGAAGATTCGCACAGGCAAATTAAAGGACGGACTGCCGATTCGATTAACTGACAACCAACTCCTGACCATCACCACGCGCGATGTCGTCGGCGACGAAACCATTGTTTCGACTGGCTACAAGCCGCTGCCGAAGGATGTGAACTCCGGTGACCGTATCTTATTCGCCGATGGTTTAATCGAATTGCGCGTCGAGCAGGTCAATGAAACTGAGGTTCTTTGCCGCGTCATCAATGGCGGCGAACTTGGCGAACACAAGGGCATCAATTTGCCAGGCGTCAAACTCAGCGCCCCCTCGCTGACGGAAAAAGACCGCGCGGATTTGAGATTCGGTTTGCGGCAACAGGTGGATTACGTGGCGCTGTCGTTTGTTCGCTCCGCCGCCGATTGCGTTGACGCGAAAGCGTTGATTGCTGCATCAGGCGCGGAGTTGAGCGCGGAATTGGGCGCGGAGCCTGGCGCGGATACGCCGCTCATTGCCAAGATCGAAAAGCGCGAGGCGCTGGAAGACCTCGACGCCGTAATTGACGCTTGCGACGGCGTGATGGTCGCGCGCGGCGATCTGGGCGTCGAAACCGCCGTCGAAAGCGTTCCGTTCCATCAGAAGCAAATCATCGCCAAAGCCAATGCCGCCGAAAAACTGGTCATCACCGCCACACAGATGCTGGAATCAATGACGCACGAACCGCGCCCGACGCGCGCCGAAGCTTCCGATGTGGCCAACGCCATTCTGGATGGTACGGATGCCGTCATGCTTTCCGCCGAATCCGCCGTTGGCGCGTACCCAGTGGAAGCCGTGGCCACGATGGCGCGCATCACAGGCTTTACCGAAGCCAACTGCTTGCCCGCTGGTCGCTCTCACGATCTGACGCACGGACGGCAACAAGGAACCGCAGGCCGCGCCATTGCCGAAGCCGCCGTTTACGCCGCGCAGGAACTCAACGCCGGACTGATTGTCGTCTTCAGCAAATCTGGAAAAATGGCGCGCCATCTGGCGGCGTTGCGTCCGGCACAGCGCATCGTCGTGTTCACGCCGCTCGAACGCAGTCGCAATGCGTTGGCCGCCGTTTGGGGCATCGAACCTCACTTGCTGAATTTCGATGGCGACAATGCGGATTTGCTTGCGCGCGCGGACGAAGCTCTCATTCGTCTCGGTTTAGCCGCGCCCGGCGAAACCGTCGTGGTGATGGCCGGCAGGATTCCGAATCGTCAAAGCTTGTCTTCAATAATGAAGCTGCATCAGGTTGGACAAACCGAAACCGCCGGCTGATGAGCGGTTGCAATATCCTGGGTTTGGAGAATACGGCGGCCCTCGATTTTGAATTGGCCGCTCGCAAGCAGCGACACGGCTGCGATGTATGTTTTATGTTCCTCGGCCAGGATTCGCGCGGAAAGCGTTTCGACCGTGTCGCCCGCAAGCACCGGCACAACGGATTGATTGACGATGGGGCCGTGATCCAATTCTTCATCCACCAGATGCACCGTACAGCCGGTGAATCTAACGCCGTAATCCAGCGCCTGTTGCTGAGCGTTGAGTCCCGGAAACGCTGGCAGCAGCGACGGATGAATATTCAAAATCCGATTCTCGAATTCGCGAATGAACCACGGCGAAAGCAATCGCATGTAGCCGGCCAAACAAACCAGATCAACCGAGTGGCGATGGAGTTCGGCGGCCATTGCTCGGTCGTGTTCTTCGCGCGTGCAGCCGCGATGGCTGTGAAAGAAGGTCGGAATGCCAAGCTCAGCAGCACGCGCCAATCCGGCGGCAGTCTCGATGTTGCCGGCAACCAACGCGATGACGGCATCGGGAATGCGGCCATCGCGGACGGCTTCGGCCAACGCCAACATATTCGATCCGCGACCGGAAATCAGAACACCAATTCGTTTCATAGCAATTGTCGGTTAGCGCGCGGATTTGCGTTTGGGCGTTTCGCCGCTTGGCGCGGAAGGTGCGGCGACGGCTTTCAGATTCGCTTCAAACAGTTTTAGGATGCGTTTGTATTCGTCCGCCCAGCTTGCCGGTTGAACGAAACCGTGATCTTCAACCGGGTACATCGCCAATTCCCAATTCTCTTTGCGCAGTTCGATCAGCCGCTGCGCCAGCCGCACTGAATCTTGAAAATGCACGTTCACATCAACCACGCCGTGGCAGATCAGCAGCGCACCTTTCAAGCCTTGCGCAAAGTAAATCGGCGAGCTTTGTTTGTAGCTTTCGGCATCGGCTTGCGGCGCGTTCAGAATGTTGGCCGTGTAGCCGTGGTTGTAATGCGCCCAGTCGGTAACAGGCCGCAACGCCGCGCCAGCCGCGAACACATCGGCTTCGGTGAACATCGCCATCAAGGTGATAAAACCGCCGTAACTACCGCCGTAAAGCCCAATCCGTTTCGGATCAACGCCGTGTTCGCTGACCAACCATTTGGCGGCGTCCACGTGGTCTGTCAAATCCTTGCCGCCCATGTGCCGGTAAATGCCCGTGCGCCAGTCGCGCCCGTAACCGGCGGATGCGCGGTAATCCACGTCCATCACCAAATATCCGCGTTCCATCAACAGGTGATGAAACATGTATTCGCGGAAATAACTGCTCCACCATTTGTGAACGTTTTGCAGGTAGCCTGCGCCGTGAACGAAGAAAACTGCCGGGCCGCCTCGCTGCCAGTTGGCCGGTTTGTAAATCCGCGCGGGAACTTCCGCGCCGTCGCGCGCTTTGAAGGTGACAATCGGCGGGTCAATCCATTTGTGGCTCAGCCATTCTTCGGTCGGCGAAGTGGTGACTTGTTTGATGTCGCTCGCCGGCGCGTTCGGTTTGTTGGGCGCAAGGTAAAGTTCCGGCGGGCGATTGCTGTAAGAACGAATGATCGCCAGCATTGATTCATCAGGCGAAATCGTCGCGTCGTTGTTGCCGGCCATCGTCGTGATGCGCGTGCGCGCGCCGCCCGTGATGGGCATCGAATATAAATGCCGCTCGAACGGGCTGCCTTCGCTGGAGGTGAAGAAGAACCTGGTTTTGTCTTCGGACAAGCGCACATCCGAAACTTCAAACTTGCCGGACGTCAGTTGCTTCGGTTCGCCTCCGTCCACTGACACCGTGTACAGATGCGCCCAGCCGTCGCGTTCGGATTGGAAGTAGATGGTTTTGTTGTCCGGCAGCCAGCCCAGCGTGAACGAACCGGGGCCGCCGACCCAGGCATCGTCGTGCAGATGATCGAGTGTTTTGGTTTTGCCCGTCGCCGGATCAAT
>CAZRXE010000711.1:0-2857 GCA_964603695.1 uncultured Heliomicrobium sp. | reverse complement strand
TGGCCTTGCTCGATTTGCAGATGCCGGAAGTGGACGGCCTGGCCGTCGTGCGATTGATTCGCAAAGACTGCCTGCCGCTGATCGCTTTCGTCACCGCCTACGATGAATATGCTGTGCGCGCGTTTGAATTGAACGCCGTGGATTATTTGCTCAAGCCTGTCGAACGCGCGCGCCTGCAAAGCACGCTCAATCGTGCGCAAGACCGTCTGGAACGTGCTGACTTGCGCGATGCCGAAGCCGAGCACCTGACAGCCGTAGTTGCCGCCTACGAAACCGCTACGCGCCAAACCTATCTGGAACGCATTCCCGTTCGCCAGCGCGAAGAGATCGTTTTGGTTCCCGTGGAGCGTGTGGCCTCCATCATCGCCGATGGCGAACTGCTTCATCTGACGGCAACTGATGGGCAACGCCATTCTTTTTCTTACCGGCTGAAAGATTTGGAAGGACGCCTGGACCCTGCGAAGTTCGTTCGCCTGTCGCGCGGCGCGCTGGTCAACGTCAACCAGATCAGCCGCATCAGTCCGCTGCCAGGCGGAACTTATGTCGTCACGCTGCACAATCGCCAGCAACTCAATGTCAGCCGCATTCAGGCCAGAATTCTGCGCGAACAATTGTTGAAACTCTAAAACTCTCAAACCCGATCTTGAATTCAATGCTGTCGTCAAACTGTAAAATAGTGCTGGTTCGTCCGCGCGATCCGAACAACATTGGCGCGGTGGCGCGGGCGATGAAAAATTTCGGTTTCCGTCGCTTGGCCGTCGTTACGCCGCATCCGCCCATTTGGGGCGAAGTGGTTTCCGCCGTCAATGCCGGCGATGTGCTGACCGAAGCGCAAGTCTGCGCCACGCTCGATGAAGCCATCGCCGGATGTAATCTGGTCGTCGGCACAACCGACCACACGCGCGTCGCCGGCAGGCAGACGGTTTACACCCCATTCGATCTGAGCCGCGATCTGACCGAAGCCGCGCATAGCCTGGCGCTGGTGTTCGGGACGGAAAAGCATGGCTTGACGAACGAAGACCTCAGCCGCTGCCATCGCGTGATGAGCATTCCCACTCAGCCGAATTGTCCTTCGATGAATCTGGGACAGGCCGTAGCCATTTGCTGTTATGAATTGATCCGCGACCGCGCGCAACAGGCCGTCACTCCGTTGCCTGCCGAAACCGCCACGGCGGGCGCGACCGAAGCCGCGTTGCAATTGTCGCTCGAAGTTTTGCGGCAAATTGATTTTGTCTTGCCGGGAAATGAACCGGAGCTGACGCGGCGGCTGCGCGGCAGTTTGCTGAGGTTGAAGCCGACCAAATATGACATTGAAATGCTCTGCGGAATTCTGAGTCGGATTAGGCGAGGACTTGGCCAGAGATAAATGGGAGCGCGAGCGTCTCGCTCGCTAACCGAGCTTCCAGCTCTGTTACAGAAACGCCGCCAACAAAACCCTCACGCTCCCGACTTTTATTGTCCAATAACGACGGTTCCCGCAGGCGCGCGCAGCGTGACGGGTTTGCTGATTGTGATGCGGTCGCCGTAAGTTCCCGCGACGATGCTGACCGTGCCGCCGTTGCCGACTTGATTTACGCCCGTGGTCACGGTGCTGACCGGACGAAAGATTGTGCCGTTGCGAACCGCCGTCGGATGGCCGTTGTCCACGTACACCGTGTTCCCGCCGAAGAAGTTCTGTAGGGCATTTTCCAGCGGATCGTGTTCAAACGAAGTCCCGGTGTTTTCGCCGCCGCTATTGGTGCAGCCGCCGGTCGTATGAATGCCGATGGCCAGGCCGTTGGCTTCCCAGATGACAGGGCTGCCGGAATTGCCGCCGGTGGTGTCCACGGCATAGCGAAGCCAGACGTCGGCGTTGCTGGAGCTTTCGCCGTTGTACGTGCCGGTTGCGGTTTGCAGCGTTTGATTTTCCGCGCCGGTGTCCGTGCCGAAGCCGGTGACGCGCAACGTCGCGCCGACTGACGGCGTGTCGTTCGTCATCCGAAAGAAACTGCCTTGCGCCTGATGCGGCGTCAGTCCCGTGTTCGGATTCGCGCTGCAACCGAACACGGCCCAATCCCTGCCCAAACCGGTTCCGTTGCCGTTGAAGTTGTAGCGGATGGTTGCGAAGACAATCGGATATTGATCGTTCGGATTGGCAAACACTGTGTTGCCGTTGTTTTGCGTCGCCGGCACGTTGAATTCGACTACGCTGCTGGAAAAACTGGCGTCAATGATTCCGTCCGGCAATTGCGGCCCGCCTTGATCCGGGTCTGCATCCACGCAGTGTCCGGCGGTCAGCAGCGCTCCATTGGACACCAGCCACGCGGTGCAGGACGGATTGGACACCGCGCCTCTGGTGTTTGCGACGTTGATGCGCCCGACGCGCGCATCGGTCGAAGCCACGCGATTGTCCGCGCCGCACAGTGTGAATTGTTGATTGTCCTTGCGCGGTTCACCCACCAATACTTCCGTGAAGCGAACAAAGACGCCCACTTCGCCCGCCGCGACGTGTAGTTCAACGTCCACCGCTTCGCCGTTGAAATACGCCGAAGACTTGCCCCATTCGGCCAGCGTTCGCGCGTCCAGCCGTTGGCGGCCTTGATCCTGCAAAGACGTGAGCATCAAAAAGCTTTTTGTTCCCAGATTGAATTCGCCGACTTGCAACCGTAGCCATTTCGCTTCCGGCACGCGCACCGTGCCGCGAATGACGGTTTCCTGCGCCGTCGGCGTTAAGGTTGGAGAACCGAGTTCCAGGTCATAGGCTTGCTTGCGCGATTGCGCCAGCGCCGTGATTCCGCAAAGCAACCACAAGATCAGCAGCAAAGATTTCGTTTTCATAACTGACTCCTTAAAAGTAGGGCAACCTGCCGAGGTTGCC
>CAZRXE010000710.1:0-1857 GCA_964603695.1 uncultured Heliomicrobium sp. | reverse complement strand
CGTTGTTGACCATCAGATCGCTGCGCTGGAATTGGACAAGGCGCAAACCCAGGCTCCGCGCGACACGGTGATTTTCACCCGCAACCAGATCATCGAAGGCGAGTTGAACATTGGCCTTTCGACCACCAAAGTCGGGGAGTGGACAGGCAAAGCCGACACCAAGCGACAGATCGGCGCGGCCTCGCAACGCATTCTGGTGATTGAACGCAAACAGCACGAGACGAAAAAGGGCATGCTGCAACAGAGTCTCGGCTTGCTAAAGATTCTCGCGCCGCATGATGGATTGGCGTTGCTCGCCAAAGACGATGCCGGCAACGTCACCGTTGTCGGCGAAACGCGCTGGCCGAATTACAAGCTGATGGCGCTGCCCGACACATCCGCGATGAAAGCGCGCGTGCAGGTGCTGGAAGCGGACGCGGGCAATTTGAAAGTCGGACAAGTGGCGAAAATCACGGTGGATTCACACCCTGACATGAAATTCGATGCGACAGTCGAGCGCATTGACACGCTGGCGCGACAGCCGGACAAAGACTCACCCGTAAAATACTTTGAAGCCATCCTGAAAGTTGCAGGACGCGGCGGCGAAATTCTCAAACCCGGCAAACTGGTGCGTGCCGAGATTGCGACCGCGAGCTACGATCAGGCGCTGGTCGTTCCGCGCGTGGCAGTGGTGGAAGAAGCGTTAAAGCATTATGTCTGGGTTTTTCATAACGGTGCGCCTGAAAAACGTGCCGTCGTAATCGGTTCAGGCGATACGGCGCGCGCCGTCATCAAAACAGGCGTGAGCGAGGGCGAAGCTGTGTTGCTCAATCCGCCGAAACAAGGCGACGCGGCGAAGAGCGCTTCGGCAGATAAATCCGAAAGAGCGGGCCAATGAACATCCGCGAAAGCATCGCGCAATCCCTGGACAATCTGACCAAGCGCAAGCTGCGCGCCCTGCTCACCATGCTCGGCATCATCTTCGGCGTGGGCGCGGTGATTTCCATGCTTTCCATCGGCGCGGGCGCGGAAGACCAGGCCTTGCAGGTCATCCGGCAGATGGGATTGCGCAACATCATGATCGAGGGCAAGGAGTACGCCGTCGAAGACCTGCGTAAAGTGCGCGAAAAATCGATGGGTCTTTCGCGCCGCGATTTGCAGGCATTGCTCGCCGTCACGCCGAATGTGGTGCGGGGCGCGGGCCGTAAGACGGTTAAGGCCTACCAAATCTTTTCCGAACAGAGCAAAGTCGAGTCGCGCGTCGTTGCGGTGGACGCGGCATATTTACGACTGAAAAATTTCACCTTGCTCGACGGAGCGTTTTTTGACGGGCGTGACGAAGCGGGTTATGCCCAGGTCTGCGTGCTGGGCACAGCGGCCAAACAGGGTTTGTTCGGTTTCGAGAATGCCATTGGCAAGCAGCTCAAGATCAACAACATCTGGTTCAGCGTCGTGGGCGTCATCGCCGATCAGAGTTTGGGCAAAGACGAATTCGAGGGCATAAAGCTGCAAAATTCCAACAACGACATTTACATTCCGCTCTCGACTGCACTCAAGAAGATTGAGTTCAAACCGATGGAAAGCGAATTGGACGGCATCGTGCTGGAAATCGCCGACGAACGGCGAACGCAACCCACAGCACTGGTGGTTTCGCAAATGCTCGACAAACTTCATAACGGCGAAGCGGATTACTCGCTCGTCATCCCTGAACAACTGCTGCGCCAGAGCCAGCAGACCCAGCGCATCTTCAACATCGTGATGGGCTGCATCGCGGGCATTTCGCTGCTGGTCGGCGGCATCGGAATCATGAACATTATGCTGGCTAACGTGCTGGAGCGGACGAAAGAGATTGGCGTCCGCCGAGCCATCGGCGCGCGG
>CAZRXE010000709.1:0-1532 GCA_964603695.1 uncultured Heliomicrobium sp. | reverse complement strand
GCGCGAAAATGCGATTTCTGGCCAGTCCATTATTCATCGCCGACCAGTCCGCGCCATCGTTCGTCGTCAGGAATGCGCCCCCGCCATAAGTGCCCGCCACCAATCCGGCATTGCCAGCCGTCAGCGCCAGTGCCTTCGCGCCGAACATGCCTTCGGCGGTTTGTCGCCAGGTGGTGACGTTGCCGACCGAAATAAGCGCGCCTAAGTCCGATCCGGCAAACAGCGAATTGTCCTTGAAGTACAAAGCCGCCACCGAAGCCGGCAGAGCCAATCCGTTGTTGAACGGCGTCCAGCGCAACGCTGCGCCGACAGTGTCCAGTCCGATGGCGGCGTAAACGCCTTCGCCGCGCAATCCCGCCCATAAGGTTTGGCCGTTGACCAGCAAGGTGATCACCGTTGCGTCGGCGGGCAATCCGGCGTTGGCCGCGCGCCAGATTCCGCCATTGTTCAGGCTGATGAAAAGGCCACCGCCTTCTGTTCCGGCAAACAGCCGTCCGCTGCCGGCGGCCAGCGACAGTACGCGCGAGTTGCTCAATCCCTGATTGACAGCCGTCCAACTCGCGCCCTGATTCGCCGTCGTGAAGATTCCACGGCCATAAGTCCCCGCGAAAACCCTGTCCGCCGTGACTGCCAGCGCGGTGACGGCAATGTCGTTCGGCAGGCCGCTGCTCAGGCGCGTCCAGCTTGCGCCGTTGTTGGAGGTCACGAAAACGCCGTCGTTCGTGCCGGCCCAGACTTTGCCGCCTGAGACGGCCAGCGTGTAAACGTGCGGCGCGCCGGGCATTCCGTTGGCCGAAGGCGACCACGCCACGCCGTTGTCGCTGCCGTTTTCTCTGATGGAAACTCCGTCATTGGTTCCGGCGAAAATGCGCGTCCCGTTGACCGCCAGCGAATAAACTTCGCGACCGGCCAGACCGCTGTTGATTTGCGTCCAGTTCGCGCCGTTGTCGGCGGAAACATAAACGCCGCCGCCGTAAGTCCCGGCGAAGAGATTTGCACCGCTGCCGGCCAGCGATAAAACAATCGGCACGGTCAAACCATTGTTGATTTGCTTCCAACCTGCCGCCGACGACGAGGCCGCGAAGACGCCCGCGCCTTCGGTTCCGGCAAACAGCGTGTCGCCCAGAACCAGCAGCGAAAGGACGTGCGATTCGGCCAAACCGCTGTTGACCGACGCCCAGCCGGTGGAATTATTGCCGAGAGCGTAAACGCCGCCGCCGTAAGTTCCCGCAAAGACCGTCAATCCGCTGACGGCGATGGAGGTGACGGCGGTGTCGGCGGGCAAACCCGAAGCCGGCATTCGCCAGTTCGCGCCGTTGTCGCTGGTCAGAAACACTCCGTCGTTGGTGGCGGCGTAAACGTTGTTGCCATTCAGCAACAGCGAATAGGTGTGCGGCGCGCCGGGCATTCCATTGCTGGAAAACAGCCAGCGCGGCGCGCCGGGCGTCAGCGCGTAAACACCTTCATTCGTTCCCGCCAGCAAACGGCCTTGAACGGCGACCAGCGAATAAACTTCCTTGTTCGCGGTTCCG
>CAZRXE010000708.1:0-1967 GCA_964603695.1 uncultured Heliomicrobium sp. | reverse complement strand
CCAATTCCATCTGCACGCCCAGCCGCGCCGCCATTCTGACCGGCAAGTACGCTCACCTGAACGGTGTGCCGGTTTTCAATCACGTAGACAATTCACAGCCGATGCTGCCCAAGTATCTGCAAGCCGCCGGCTATCACACCGGGATGATCGGCAAATGGCATCTGGGCGGCAATAATCCGAATCGGCCTGACGAAGGCAAACCGGCGGGTTTCGATTACTGGAACATACTGCCCGGACAGGGCGCTTATTTCGATCCGCTGATGATTGAAAACGGCGAGCGTAAAAAACTGACGGGCTACACGACGGACATCATCACTGACCTTTCGATCAACTTCATCAAGAACCGTCCGGCGGACAAGCCGTTTTTTCTGATGTACCACCACAAAGCGCCGCATCGAGCCTGGCAGCCGGACGAAAAGCATCGCAAACAGTATGAAAATTACGAGCCGCCGATTCCGGCGACTTTCGATGACGATTACAAAGGCAAGTCCGACGCTTCGCGACAGGCGACGATGCACATTGACGCCGACCTGACCGAACGCGACACCAAGGGAAAACCGCCCGCAGGCCTGACCGGCGCGGCGCTCAAGCGTTGGAAGTTCACGCGCTATATGCAGGATTATCTGGCTTGCGTGCAGGCAGTGGACGACAACATCGGACGCTTTTTGGACTTTCTGGACAAAAGCGGTTTGGCGGAAAACACGATTGTCATTTACACCTCGGATCAAGGCTTTTTCCTGGGCGAGCACAACTTTTTCGACAAGCGGTTTATGTACGAAGAATCCTTGCGCATGCCGTTTCTGATTCGCTGGCCGTCGAAAATCAAAGCCGGTTCGGTGAGCAAAGGCATGATCCTGAACGTGGATTTCGCGCCGATGATGCTGGACGCGGCAGGCGTCAACATCCCCGCCGATATGCAAGGCCGCAGCTTTCTGCCGCTCCTTTCGGGACGCACGCCGAAAGGCTGGCGGACTTCGATGTATTACCGCTACTACCATCCCGGCGACCACAACGTCGCGGCTCATTACGGCCTGCGCACCGAACGCTACAAGCTGATTTACTTCAACAAACTCAATCAGTGGGAACTTTACGATCTGGAAAAAGACCCGGCGGAAATGAAAAACGTTTACAGCGACCCGGCCTATCAAAAGATTGTCGAGCAGTTGAAGAAAGAATTGAACCGGCTGCGGAAAGAGTTGAAGGACGAAAATCAATTTGCCGACAACCTGCCGAAAGACGATGTCGGGTAAATCGCGGTTGTTTCGGTACCGCGCGCATCAGCAAGCGGTTTGCCCGCAATACTGCCCGCTTGCTGGCGCGCGCGGTAATGTACCGATCTTCGATGGCTGAATAATCCCGGCATTTCCGTGTTTCGACGAAAAAAGCAGCGGGCGGAAAAGAGAATTCTTTTCCGCCCGCTGCTTTTTTATTGAGTGGTTACGCTGAAATCAAAACTCAATGCGCAGACCGAGTTGAATCCAGCGACTGCCCGCCGTGCCGCCGCGTTCCGGCGCGATGAACTGCGTGGTCAACACGCCAAAGGCGCGCGAGTTATTCAGGTCGAGCGTCGGGTTGGCGAAGATGACGTTGTTGAAGGCGTTGAAGAAGTCCGCCAGGAAGGTGACTTTCAAGCCCTCTTTGATCGTCGTCTGTTTGCCGAGCGAAAGATCAACGTTCCAGCGGGACGGGCCACGGAAAGGATTCGCGCGGCCCGTGCGACCGTCGCGACTGATTTCCACGCGGCGCAGACTGTTGAAGACCTGTTCGGGATTGTTGAACAGATTCAAGCCAGTGCCGCGATTGGCCGGATCGCCGTTGGTTCCAATGTTTGCCGAACCGTTGATGCCGCGATTGGTCTCATTGCCGAACGAAGAAGGATCAGTCGTCGGAATTGCGCCTGAGTTGAAGCCCAGGAACAGACTGCCGCCCCACACACCCGCGCCTTGCGTCACGGTCAGCGCATCGCC
>CAZRXE010000707.1:0-2179 GCA_964603695.1 uncultured Heliomicrobium sp. | reverse complement strand
GAGAGGGCGTCTTCATTCACGGCGGTGCCGGGTTGGGGAGGCGTGTTGGTCGGAGTGATTGCATTGATTGCGGCGGCGATTGCGGCGAGCGTGCCGGATGAACACGAATGGATGTACGTTTGGGGCTGCGCTTTGCCGCTGGCCTTGTTCATCGGCGGGGTGACGATGAAGCGCAAGGCGACGGCGGCGCAAACCAAAGTGCTGTCGCCGCCGGGCAGGCAGTTTACGTTGAGTCTGGCTCCGCCGCTGATTGCGGGCGCGTTGCTTTCCATTGCACTGGCGCGGGCGGGCGCGTATGACGTGTTGCCGGGAATGTGGTTGCTGCTTTACGGCACGGGCGTGGTGACGGGTGGCGCGTTTTCAGTGAAGGTCGTGCCGGTGATGGGGCTTTGTTTTATGGCAACAGGCGTTGTGGCGCTGCTTGCGCCGCCGGTTTGGAACAACGCTTTTCTGGCTTTCGGATTTGGAGGGCTGCACATTCTTTTCGGAATTGTCATTGCAAGGAGGCACGGTGGTTAAATCGGCAAGATCATCCATGAATACAACCAAAGGCACTGCCGGCGAGCGCGCCTTGCAAGCTCTGCAAGCCGCAGAACGCGCGCCGGAACTCGACAACCTGATTCACGAGCGCATCCGACTGGGCATCATCAGCGCGCTGGCGGCGAATGAATCGCTCACCTTCAGCCAATTGAAAGAATTGCTGAAAACCACGGACGGCAACGTCAGCGTACACGCTCGCAAACTGGAAGATGCCGAATACATCGCCTGCACCAAGTCCTTCGAGGGGCGCGTTCCCAAGACGGAATATCGTCTTACGGAAACAGGGCGGCAGGCGCTGGAACAATATCTGGATCACATGGAAGCGTTGATTCACGCCGCCCGCGAACGCTGAGGTTTCGTTGCCTTGGGCGTTCGCTTTCTTTCGGCAGAGGATTTACCCTGTCCGGCGATTTTTAAATTCCACAAGAGGAGATTTATGGCTCAACTGGCTATGGTTCAAGAAAAAATTGACCTGGGATTGCGCACGCATCACGACGTGATTCGTCTGCAAACCGCTGAATGCCTGGAATTCATTGATTTGACATCTTACGTTGAAAACATCGTCGCCCGTTCCGGCATCCGTCAGGGAATGGTCAACGTGCAAACCAAACACACCACCACAGCATTGATCGTCAACGAAAACGAACCATTGCTGATTGAAGATCTCAAACGTCTGCTGGACAGCCACGTGCCGCGCGACGGCGACTACGAACACAACGATTTCAGTCGCCGTGTGGACATTCCGCCGGACGAACCGGCCAACGGCCATTCGCATTGCAAAGCCCTTTTCCTGCCCGCTTCCATCATGCTCAACATCGCCGACGGCAAGCTCCAACTGGGGCGTTGGCAAAGCCTCTTTTTCATCGAACTGGATGATTCCCGCGACCGGCAAATCTCCGTATTGATTCTCGGACAATCCTGAAAATAACGCCGTACAAACGCAGCCCGCGCAAGTTTTTTGCGCGGGCTGTTAACGCTCTTCAGCCGGCAGCGTTTTAGGCGGTGAGGATTCCCGCCTATGAAAAGACTGTATTACTTCATCGCCGATGCGGCGCGTTTGGCGCTGCAATCCATCTTCGCGCACAAGCTGCGCGCCTTCCTGACCTTGATCGGAATCATCATCGGCGTGGCTTCGGTGGTGGTGGTCGGCGCTTCGATCAATGGCTTCAACAGCTATGTCCTTTCGACCGTCTCGAAAATTCTCGGCGTCAATCACTTTATGATTGCGCGCTTTGCGCATCAGGGCGAATGGACTGACGACGAATGGGAGCGCGCCCAACGTCGCAACAAAGTGCTTGCCCTGGACGATTACGAATGGATTGCCGCGCGTTGTCCGACCTGTCTGGCTGTCGGCGCGCAAGCCAACTGGCGGCAGAATCTGAAACACGAAGGCCGCGAAATGTTCGGCGTGGGCATTCTGGGCGTAACCGCCAACATGGTCGAAATCGAAGCCAAAACCATCAGCGAAGGCCGCTTCCTTGCACCGCACGAAGTTGAACGTTCCGCGCTGGTGTGTGTTATCGGCGGCGACGTGAAAGAGAAATTTTTTGAAAACCGCGACCCCATCGGCCAAACGCTGAAAATCCGCGAAGTACCGATGACCATTATCGGCGTCGAGGAAAAACGCGGGCCGTTCATG
>CAZRXE010000706.1:0-1650 GCA_964603695.1 uncultured Heliomicrobium sp. | reverse complement strand
CGCCAGTGTTTCTCGGCCATCCGACCGTATTGCGTCAGTGGTGTCATTGTTTGGCCTTCGGATTGAAAAAAGGTCTAGCTGCTGATCTGATGGTAGCTGGTTACGGCGGAGGGCCATGGTCTTTTTTGAAAGTTTTTACGGACAACCTCATGGCCGGAATAGTTCGTCGATATTTACCTTGAATGCCATGGCAATGAAGCAACAGTGTTTGTCGGTGGCCACGCTGCGGCGCAGCTCAATGTTCGCGAGAATGTCCCGCGTGATGTTGCATTGCAGAACCTGAAGTTTTGCTACCAGCATGTCTTGCGACCAGCCCTTCTGGTAGCGCAGCTTGGCGATCTTCCTTCCGACAAGATTGGCATCGTGCTGCATAATTCCTGGTGTCTTGAATACATTTTTTTATGCCGGGTGATGCGTAGCTCCTACACGAACTAATGATGGTTAAGTATTCAGTGAGTTTTCCGCCGCGACTGGCGGGCGTTTGCTAGTTGGATGAAGCCGGGCATGACTGTTTAAGTGGAGGTGCATGAACGAATCGTTTCATCCAGCAATGCGAAATTCCTCAATGGAACGGATCGAGAATTGGAAATCGGCCGCAATCATTGCGACCAGAAGAATGCTCGCTACCAAGCCAGCTCAACGGCGACCGTTTTTTTGGTCTTCGATTTCCTTGTGCAGCCAGGCGCGGGCATAGGCCCACCAGCGGTTGGCTGTCGGCGCTGAAACACCAAGAATTTCGGCCGCCTGGGCAATCGTGAGACCGGTGAAGTAACGCAACTTGACCAGTTCCGCCTTTTGTTTGTCTTGCGCGGCGAACCGCTCCAGCGCCGCGTTCACCTCCAGCAGGTCATCGTCCATCACGTCCACGGCGATCTCAATTTCCTGAACATCAATCCGCTGCTGTCCGCCGCCGTGGCGCAGTGCGCGTTTGCGCCGGGCGTTGTCGATGAGGATGCGGCGCATCGCCTCGGCCGCCGCCCCGAAAAAATGCGGCCGTCCGTTCCATGCCTGATTTTCGTGACCGCCGAGTCGCAGCCAGGCTTCATGAACCAGCGCAGTGGGCTGCAGCGTCTGGCCAGGCAATTCGTGCGCCATCTTAAACGCCGCCAGCCGGCGCAATTCGTCGTAAACCAGCGGGAGCAATTCTTTGGCCGCCTGGGCATTTCCGTTCTGAATGGCGGAAAGAATTCGCGTGACTTCGCTGGCGTTGGCTTCGGAATCATTCACGGATTGCCTCCGCCCTTCCCCGATTGTCTCTCCAGCGCAAGCACATTGGTCAGAGCGAGCAAGGCAGCGGTCACGGAAGGATGGGCGTCACCGAAATGTTTCCGCCGGATCTCCAGCACCCGCCGGAGGTTGGCTTCGGATTCGCTAAATTTCCCTTCCTCAAGCAGCACGAGCGCCAGGTTGTGGAGGGTTGCCGCCAGGCTGGGATGGTCGTTGCCCAAAAACTTTTGCTGCATCGCCGCCGCTGCCTGGAACAAACTCTCCGCCTCGGTCAGCTGGTGTTCATCCTGGCGGATGAGAGCAAGGTTGTTGAGCGAATCGGCGACGGCGGAATTTTCTTCGCCAAATAAACTTTTGCGCATGGCCAGCGCCTCGCGCTCCAGTCGCCCGGCTTCGTCGAGCTTTTTTTCTTTGCGCATCAGT
>CAZRXE010000705.1:0-2367 GCA_964603695.1 uncultured Heliomicrobium sp. | reverse complement strand
CTGCGGAGGAACACTTATGGAAACTTTGCTTCAAGACCTGCGCTTCGGCGTTCGCACCCTGCTCAAAAGCCCTGGCTTCGCACTCGTCGCCTTACTGACGCTGGCGCTGGGCATCGGCGCAAACAGCGCCATTTTCAGCGTCGTCAACGCCATTCTGCTGCGCCCGATGGCTTACAAAAATCCCGAACAATTGATGCTCATCAATCACAACTACATGAAGATCAATTTGAAGGCATCGGTGTCGGCCTTTGGCTTCGCGCATTACCGCGACAACGCTAAGTCCTTTGAAAGCATGTCCGCCGTTACCGGCTGGGCGGCGAACCTGACCGGCGAAGGCGAACCCGAACGATTGACGGGCCAATCGGTGTCGGCCAATTTTTTTCAACTGCTTGGCTTTGATGCCGCCAAAGGCAGGGCATTCGCGCCCGGCGAAGACCAGGAAGGCAAAAACCGCGTGGTCGTCCTCAGCCACGGATTTTGGCAGCGCCGCCTGGGCGGCGACGCCAACGTGCTGAACAAAACCCTGTCGCTGAACGGCGAAAACTACACCGTCGTCGGCGTCATGCCGCAGAGCTTTCAGTTCGGGCGCGAGTTCGGACAAATAGTGGATATGTGGCGGCCCATCGTGTTCACGCCGGATCAGCTTTCGTCCAATTCCATTACCAACGAGTTTCTAACCGTCATCGCGCGGCTTCGTCCGGGCGTCTCACAGCAACAGGCGCAAGTCGAGATGGACGGCATCGCCGCCAATTTGCGCGGGCAATACATGCAAGGCGCGGATGCCACGTTCTGGGCCTTGTTGCTGACTTCGTTTCGCGAACAGGTGGTCGGCGACATTCGCACGATGTTGTTGATTGTCCTGTTGGTCGTCGGATTCGTTTTGTTAATTGCTTGCGCGAACGTCGCGAACCTGTTGCTGGCGCGCGCCGCCGCCCGGCAAAAAGAAATCTCCGTGCGGATGGCGATGGGTGCAAGCCGTTGGCGCATCATTCGCCAATTGCTGACGGAAAGCGTGCTGCTCGCCGTCACCGGCGGGGTTCTGGGATTGGTGATCGGTTTCTGGGGCGTCAAAGCGTTGATTTCGCTCAATGCCGACCACATTCCGCGCGCCAACGAAGTCACGCTGGATTGGCGCGTGCTGCTGTTCACCTTCGGCGTGGCGATTCTGACCGGCGTGCTGTTCGGCATTGTTCCGGCCTTGCAAACCGCCAAAGCCAATCTGAATGAAACCCTGAAAGAAGGTGGTCGCAGCGCCGCCGCCGCCGCCAAACATTGGGTGCGCAGCACATTGGTCGTGGCTGAAATCGCCCTGGCCCTGGCCGTGTTGATCGGCGCGGGTTTGCTGGTCAAAAGCTTTATGCAGGTGCAGCAAGTCAATCCCGGCTTCAATCCGCAAGGTTTGCTGACGATGCAAATGTCGCTGCCCGATTTCAAATACCGCGAAGCGCCGCAACGCGCCAATTTTTATAAACAACTGGTCAACGACATTCGCGCGTTGCCCGGCGTTCAGTCCGTCGGAGCCGTTTCCGTGCTGCCGTTGAGCGGCGGCGGTTCGAGCGGCAGTTTTCGCATCGAAGGCCGCGACGTTCCACAAGGCCAATCCCTGCCGCACGGCGCGCGCTGGGCGGCAACGCCGGATTACTTCAAAACGATGGGCATTCCGATCATCCGTGGCCGCTACTTTGAAGAGCGCGACACTGCCGAAGGCGCGCAGGTCGTCATCATTGACGAATCCCTGGCCAAAAAATACTGGCCGAACGAAGACCCCGTCGGCAAACGCATCAGCTTCGAGGGCGGTGCGAACAACCGCATCTGGCGCGAAATCGTCGGTCTGGTCGGTCACGTCAAACACTCTGACCTGGAAGGCGAATCGCGCGCGCAGTACTACATTCCGCATCAACAGCGCGCCCAACCCGGCATGGCGCTGGTCGTTCGCACCGCCAACGATCCGAACAGTCTGGCCGGCGCGGTGCGCGGCGTGATTAAAGCTTCGGATTCGGACTTGCCCGTGTTCCGCGTACGCACGATGGATCAGTTCGTCACCGATTCGATGACGCAGCGGCGCTTCGCCTTGCTGTTGATCGGCGTGTTCGCGGGCTTGGCGATGTTGTTGGCGGCAATTGGTTTGTACGGCGTGATGGCTTATTCGGTGACGCAGCGCACGCACGAACTCGGTTTGCGAATGGCGCTCGGCGCGCAACGCTCGGACGTGCTGAAACTGGTCGTCCGGCAAGGGATGCTGCTGGCGGCCATCGGACTCGGCATCGGCGTGGCGTTCGCGCTGTTGCTCAGCCGTGCGATGAAAACCCTGCTCTTCAACGTCAGCGCCACCGATCCGCTGATTTACCTGTTAATCGCAACCACGCT
>CAZRXE010000704.1:0-3582 GCA_964603695.1 uncultured Heliomicrobium sp. | reverse complement strand
CGGCGTCACCGAATTGCTCAACAAGCTGAAAGCCAAACCAACCCAATGGCCGAAGCGCGGCGCGGATCCTGTCAAAACGAAATAGCGCCGCAGCCTTCAAAACAAACGCACAGCCGACTGTCGTTCGGCTGTGCGTTTTTTATTCCCGCGTCAGCCCTTCATTGAGCGCGCTGAGAAACGCCAGCACCGGCGCAAGATCAGCTTCGGTCAATTTGATTTTCGGCAACTCGTCGTCGGTCTGACGAACGCGGCCCGCGCGGGCGAGTTCGCTCAGACGAATCAACTGGCGCAGAACATCTTCAAGCGAAGTGTATGCGCCGTTGTGAAAGTACGGCTGTGAATAGGCCAGATGGCGCAAGGTCGGCGTTTTGAACGCGCCGATCATTCGCGCCAGCAGTTGATCATCGCTTTCCCCGGCGCGGCGCAACGGCGAAGTTTTCAGATCAATGAAATTCCAAAATCCCAAGTCGGCCTGGCCCGGCTGGCCCGGCAGCGGGTAATCGCGAAACCGAACCACGGGGCGTTTGGTTTTGGCGTCGGGAATCGGCAGGACGGCGAACTTCCCTTCGCCGTGGAATTGATCGTATTCAAGCTGTGTCACGCCCAGGTTGTGAAACGAAAAGTCCGTAAACAGTGGTGGCGCGTGGCAGGCGACGCAATTGCCGACCGAAGCCTTTCCTTCCGTGCGCAAAAAGATTTTGAAGCCTGCCAATGCTTCCCGGTCAAAATCCGAGGTGAGTTTCAGCGCGCCTTTGGCTTCCAATTCGGCGAGTTTCGCCAGCGTCCGCGCGGCGTAAGCGTTATCGGCGGGCGCGATTTCCAAACCGTTCGCTTTGGCAAAGCGGTCGTAAGGCGCGTTCTGTTTGCTGTTGAGCGTGCGCATGAAATCGGCGACGGCTTTTGCAACCAGCCCGATGATTTGATCGCGGCGGAGCGATTCCAATTCCACATTGAACGCGGTTTTGAATTGTTCGCGGTAAGGCGGTTCTTTCGCGCCGCCTTTGTCGGCCATCAGCACAGCTTGCACCTGATTGAATGCCTGTTCTTCTTCGCCCGGCAACCAGCCCAGATTGCGCCCGGAAAGCGTTCCGGCAACCAGTTCTTCCAGCGATTTGAATTCGCCGTCGTGATGCAGCAAAGGCATCCGCGCCACGTCAAAGAGCGTGGGCGAATTGCGCAGCCCCAAGCGGCGCGGGTCTTCCAATCGAAACGGGACCCAACTGCGATTGAAAAAATCCGTGAAGGCGCGCGTCCCTTGCGGGTCTTCGTCAAGGTTGTGGCAGACGGCGCAACTGGTCGTCAGATCGCCTTTGGCCGAGGTGAAGCGTTGGTCGCGAAACAAGCGTTCGCCCAGCCGAACCTGCAACGGGTTCAGCTTTTGTTGTGCATTGCCGCCGCGTCGGCTCACCAAGCCAATCAGCGTAACGGTTACCGCGACGATGAAGACTGCGCGCTTGAACCAGCGATTCTTTGGAAAGGACGCCAAACGATTGGCCACGGATGAAAAGCTCCTGTTGTTTTTTCTGGTGAAACACTGCGGATTACAGCACGGGTCAGAAATTTTGTGTATGCTCGGTGCGCGCCGGTCAATGACGCTTACCGGACGGTCAGTGTATATTGCCGCCGCCAAACCACCAATACATTCACAGAAGGAGTCTTGAAAGAATGCTTGAGCAGCAAGCTGCTGTCGGTCAGCGAACCACCGGCAGGCTCGGACTGCGCCGCGCGCTGGGCGTGTGGGCGGCAGCGGCGTTTGTCGTCACCAACATGGTTGGAACAGGCATTTTCACCGTGCCTGCCTTCGTGCGAACCGCTACGGGCAGCGGTTTGGCCACATTGGGCGTTTGGGCGCTGGGCGGATTGATAGCCTTGTCCGGCGCGCTGTGTTACGCGGAACTGGCCACGCGCATGCCGGACGCCGGTGGCGAATACCAGTACCTCTCGCACATTTACGGCAAGCTGTGGGGATTCGTCAGCGGATGGATTTCCTTTTTCGTGGGCTTTTCGGCGGCGATTGCCGCGTCGGCGCTGGCGGCGGCGTCTTACGCGGCACAGGTGTTCGGCTGGAACGCTCAAGCCCCCCTGCTCGGCGGAACCCGCATCACGCTGGGTTCGGTGGCCGCCGCCGTGTTGATTGCCGCGCTGGCTTATTTTCATTCGACCGGCATTCGTCACAGCGGAGGTTTGCAAACAACCATTGCCGCGCTGGTCGTGGGTGCCATCGTGTTGATGGTGTTTGCCGGCTTCGCCACAGGACGCGGCAACTGGCAAGGCATCGCGCAGAAATCTCCGGCGACAGGGTTGTGGTGGGTGTCGCTGATTCAAGTCAGCTTCGCTTACAGCGGCTGGAACGCGGCGTCTTACCTGGCGGGCGAGGTCAAAGACCCGCGCCACACGTTGCCGCGCGCACTGGTCGGCGGAACCTTGATCGTCACGCTGCTGTATCTGGGATTGAACGTGCTGTTCCTTTACGCCATTCCCACCGACGCCTGGAAAGCAGATGTTGCCATTGGCAAACAAGCTGCGGAAATACTGTTTGGCGGCACGGGCGCGACTTTTGTCAGCGTCATCATCACCTTGACCATTTTGGGTTCGGTCAGCGCCATGACCACCGCCGGCCCGCGCGTTTATTACGCCATGGCCGGCGATGGATTGGCTCCGTCCATTTTGCGGAAATTGGGTCGTCAGGGCGGTGCGCCGACCGTTTCCATTCTGGCGCAATCCATCGTCGCCGTGCTGCTGGTGCTAACAGGCGAATTCGGAAACCTGCTGACTTACATCGGCTCGGCGTTGTCGTTGATGGCGGCGCTGACCGTGGCCGGCGTCTGGATCGTTTCGAGAAGGCAAAAGACCAACGGCCCAAACATCTTTCGCACGCCGGGTTATCCGGTCACGCCGGCCTTGTTTTTGTTGGTGGAAGTCACAGTCTTTATTCAAGGACTTAAAACGAATTTCTGGCCGACCTTCGCTGCGCTGCTGACCATTGGTTTCGGCATCATAGTCTTTTACGTTTCGCGCGCCTTCGGCTGGCTCGAAGACGAAACAACGCAACCAACTCTCTCTTGAAAGGAAAACTTCATGACCCCTCGAAAACTCACCATCGCGTGTCTTCTACTATTTTGCTACGCCGCCGCCGTCGCCCAACAACCGCAAGGCCAATCGCGCGGCGAACGCTCGCCAGAGGAATACATCAAACTGCTGGAATCCGAACGCCGCGTCGAAACTTTGCAGGTTCCCAAAGTCATCGAAACGCTGAAGATCAAATCGAACCACAAGATCGCCGACATCGGCTCCGGCTCCGGCCTGTTCACGCGTCCGCTGGCCAAACACGCCAACAAAGGTACCGTCTACGCCGTGGACATTGACCAAAAACTGATTGATTACGTCGCCAAAACCGCTGCAGATGAAAAGCTGACCAACATCAAAACCATCCTGGCCCCCGAAGACGATCCCAAATTGCCTGAGCCTGTAGACCTCATCGTCATCATTGACACAATGCACCACATTGCCAGTCAGCCGACTTACGTGAAGACGCTGAAAAAATACCTGCGCAAAAACGGTCGCATCGCCATCATTGATTTC
>CAZRXE010000703.1:0-2041 GCA_964603695.1 uncultured Heliomicrobium sp. | reverse complement strand
CCATGTTGTCATCCACCACCAGCACTAGGCCTTCTTTTTTTGGAGAGTCGCTGGGAACCAAGTCTGAGGTTTCCTGATTGGCCAATTCGTCAGCGATTTTCACGTATAGATTTCGCTCTTCATCGTTCAGCTCAGCCTCCGCCACGGAGGCGGGAGGAATAACCTTTTTTGTATCCATGGCATTCTTTTCGGGCGCGCACTTTGACATTTTTAGAGAGAAACAGGAGAAATAAGAATCTAGCATCGCGAGACGGCAGTCTATCATTACCAACAACTTTCGGCATACAAGGCGAAGATTCGAGGCAACGACAAGGTTGACCTTCGTTTGAGAAAGGATGCGCGAATGAGTCTGGAAATAACCGAAAACCAAAGACGACAATTGGACGAAGAAGGCATTTTGATTTTGGAGAACTTCGCTTCCACGGAAACAGTGGAAGCCTTGCGCCGTCGCATAGCCGAAGTTTTCGCGGCGAAGGGACAACAAGCGGGCGCGGAATTCAAACAGGAGCCGGAAACGGATCGGCTGGCCAATCTGGTCGAACACGGCGAAATTTTTGAATGGGCGATTGCCGAACCGACTTTGCTCGCCGCCGTGCGGCAGGTGCTGGGTGCGGAATTCAAATTGAGCAGTTTGAATGCGCGGTCGGCGCGTCCGCATTCGGACTGGGTGCAACCTTTGCATTGCGACACCGGCGCGTTGCCGGACGCTCTTGGCAATTCGGTTTGCAACATCATTTGGATGCTGGACGATTTCACCGCCGACAACGGTGCAACGCGCTTCGTGCCGCAAACGCATCGCGCCGGCAAACTGCCGCAAGACGCGCTGACCGATGCCTCCGCGCCGCATCCCGAAGAAAAGCTGCTGCTCGGCAAAGCCGGGACCGTGGCCGTGATGAATGCGCATTTATGGCACGGCGGCACGGCCAACCGAACCGGCAAACCGCGTCTGGCAATGCACGGTTTTTATTGCCGCCGCGATCAGCCGCAGCAGCAGTATCAAAAACGATTGCTGAGCGAGAGCGTGCAACAACGACTGAGCGCGGAACTGCGCCAATTGCTTGCCCTGGACGATCCACTGAATGATACACTCAGCGCGCAGTTCAGCGGTCGCAGTGGATTTATGAAATAACAACCTGGAACGACACTCCTATGCCATCAACCGACACCGCGCCGATTCGTGCCGGCGAAGAATTGAATTGGAAGGCGCTGGAAGCCTATCTGCACGAACATCTGCCCGCGCAACTCGATGGCGCGCGGCTTGATCCCGCCGCCGAATTTGAAGTCGAGCAATTTCCCGGCGGACATTCCAATCTAACTTACTGCGTGCGTTTCGGCGGATTGGAATTCGTCATGCGGCGGCCTCCGTTTGGCCCCGTCGCACCGACTGCGCACGACATGCCGCGCGAATACAAACTGCTGTCGGCCATTCATCCGCACTTCAATCTTGCACCGAAACCCTACTTGCTCTGTGAAGACAGGGACATCATCGGCGCGCCGTTTTATCTGATGGAGCGGCGGCGCGGCATCGTAGTGCGGCAAACCGTTCCGCTCGAAATCGGCGATGACCTCAGCTTGCGCCACAAAGTCAGCGAAAGCCTGGTGGACACGCTGGCCGATTTGCACGCGGTGGACATAGCCGCCACCGGCCTTGTCGCCATAGGCAAACCGCCCGGATTCGTGAAGCGGCAAGTCGAAGGCTGGGCCGCGCGCTGGGAGCGATCGAAAACCACCGAGTTGCCGGAAATGACCGAAGCCGCGCGCTGGCTGATTGAACGGCTGCCGCCAGACGCGGCAGTGCCGACGCTGGTGCATAACGATTACAAGCTGGATAACCTGATGCTCGACGCCGCAGACCCTACGCGCATCGTGGCGATTCTGGATTGGGAAATGTGTACGGTCGGCGATCCGCTGATTGATCTGGGCCTGCTGCTTTGTTACTGGCCGCAGGCTGACGACCCGGAAATGATTTCGGATAGTTTGCGCAGTGTGACGGCGCTGCCCGGTTGGATGACGCGAGCGGAAATCGTCGAACGTTACGCCG
>CAZRXE010000702.1:0-7074 GCA_964603695.1 uncultured Heliomicrobium sp. | reverse complement strand
GATTACGAAGTCAGTTTCGATCTGGAACCGGACGGCGCAATCTTTAGCTGTTGCGACTGTCCTTATTCGGATTATGAAGACGAAATCATCTGCAAACACAAAATCGCCGCCGCGCTTTTTTTGAAAGACCATTACGCCGATGCGGATACCAAAAAGCCCACTAAAAAAACCTCGCCCAAACCCGCCACAGCGCCCGCAGTCACTGCGCCGCAAATCATTCCTGCCGTCGTTGCCCGCCCGGCCGCGCCCATTGAACCGGATTGGCGGAAAAATCTGGCCACGCTGTTGCGCGGCGATGTGGTTCCGCAGCAATCCAGATTGACGCCCGCGATTTTGTTTTTCTCCTTCATTCGTCGAAATCATCGTTACGTCGCTCAACCCGGCGCTGTACTCGCTTCGGCAATTCCGGCGGAGTTATGGAACGACCGAAACGCGCTGCGCGAATATCTGATGGCCAATCAGGAATCGCTTCGCGCTGAGACTTTTTCACTTTCCGCGTCCGGCCTCAATTCTTATCGCTTCGTCAATGCTGAGCCAGCGCATACGCTGTTGGTGTCACAAGCAGCGCCTTTTGTGGAAAACAGTATTAACCAGTACGGCTATTACAACTACAGTTACAGTTACAATTACGGCAGTCAGATTTCGGAAGAACGATTGTGGCTAAGTTTGAGCGGCGCATTGACATTTTTGGGCAACGAGTACCAATTGATAAAACAGCCGTTGGAAGTGTTGCCGGAAGTGGTGAATGTCGAATTGAACTTGCAGCGACAGGAAGACGGCCTTCATTTGTCGCCGGTGCTGCTGGCCGCGAATCAAACGACCAAGCTCAATTCCGAAAAGCTGGAAGTGTTCCATAAATCGCCGCTCTGGTTGCGCGAAGGGCAGCGGGTATTCCGCACCGGCTTGCACGAAAATTCTTTCAACCTGCTGAGCCGGCAACCGGATGTCGTCATTCCGCCCGAAGCTGCCAATGAGTTTTACCAACGCAACTTCGCCGACGTGACAAACCGATACCAACTGCGCGGCGAAAACGTCATCAGCGAGATATTGGCCGGCGTTGCGCCGCAACCCAGGCTTTACCTGACGGAGCATCGCCAGACGGACGGCAGCCACGAACTGCGCGCCTTGCTACGTTTTTCATACAATGGGTTCGATTGTGTTGCCGCCAAAACACCGCCGACTTTCAGTTATGCGCGCGACCCGGAAAAAGATTTGGTCGTCAAAGTCATGCGCGACACGGAAACGGAAACTCAATGGTGGCAGCGGCTGGGCACGGACGAATTCGGGTTGAAACATGGCCATTTGCGCGACAACACCACGCAGGACATGTTCCCGCTGCGCAAGAAAATACATCCTTTCGATTTCCTGAAAAATCTGGTTCCGAAGCTGGCCGCCGCCGGCGTGGAAATCTTCGGCGAAGCCGAATTGACGCTGGCCAAAATCAATCGCGCCCGCCCGACTATCTCGTTCAACATCACTTCGGGCATTGACTGGTTCGACGTACAAGCCGTCATCAATTTCGGCGACCTGGAAGTTTCGCTGGCTGAGATTCGCAAATCGCTGCGCAAGAAAGAACGCTTCATCAAACTGGCCGACGGTTCCATCGGAGAAATCCCCGATGAGTGGCTGGAAAAATACAAACACCTGTTCGGATTGAGCGAAGCCAAAGAAGACGGCTTCCGCGTGGCGCGCCACCACGTCACGATGCTCGATCAATTGTTGACGGAAAACGAGCAAGTCAAAACCGACAAAGGTTTCGAGAAAGCCCGCGAATGGCTGAAAAGTTTCCAGGGCATTCAGGAACATTCCCTGCCCGCGAATTTCAACGGCGAACTACGCCCGTATCAAAAAGCCGGCTTCGATTGGCTGCACTTTTTGCGCGAAGCGCGCTTCGGCGGTTGTCTGGCGGACGACATGGGCACGGGCAAAACCATTCAGACGCTGTGTTTTCTGCAATCGGTCAAGGAAGAATACGAAGCGCGCAACGCAGGCAAGCGCAAGAAAGAACCGCGCGCCGCGCATTTGTTGGTCGTGCCGCGTTCGCTGGTGACAAACTGGATGCGCGAAGCCGAAAAATTCGCGCCCGGTTTGCGCATACTGGATTTCGCGCACGCCGAACGCGCGGCGGACATTCGCGAATTCGACAATTACGACCTGGTGCTGACCACTTACGGCATCTTGCTGCGCGAAATCGAACGACTGATCGAATACGAATTCGACACCGCGATTTTGGACGAAGCGCAAGCCATCAAAAATCCCGTTTCGGAATCGGCCAAAGCCGCGCGGCTGATTAAATGCAAACACAAATTGACGCTGACCGGCACGCCCGTTGAAAACAACACGCTGGAACTGTGGTCGCAATTCGCGTTTTTGAATCCCGGCTTGCTGGGTTCGGTGGATTACTTCCGCGAAGATTTCGCCGGCCCCATCGAACGCCAGCAGGACGAAACCGCCACGGCCACACTGCGGCGGCTGGTTTATCCGTTCATCCTGCGCAGAACGAAAGATCAAGTCGCGCTTGATCTGCCGCCGCGCAGCGAAAAGATTCTGTGGAACGAAATGGAACCGGCGCAGCGCAAGGTCTACAACACGACACGCGACGAGTACCGCGCCAAAATCCTGAAACTGATCGAAGACAAAGGCGTCAAAGACGCGCGCTTCCGCATTCTGGAAGGCCTGCTGCGGCTGCGCCAGATTTGCAATCACCCGAAACTGGTGCAGCCCAATTACAAAGGCGACTCGGCCAAGCTCGACACTTTGCTGGAAACCATCGAAACGCTGCGCGCCGAAAAACACAAAGTGCTGGTCTTTTCGCAGTTCGTGCAAATGCTGAAACTGATCGAAACCCAGTTGAAGAAGGCCAAGATTCCTTACACCTACCTGGACGGTTCGACCATCAACCGCCAGGCGCGCGTGGACGAATTTCAGACCAACGAAAACATCCCCGTCTTCCTCATCAGCCTGAAAGCGGGTGGCGTCGGCCTGAACCTGACTGCGGCGGATTACGTCATCCACGTGGATCCGTGGTGGAACCCGGCAGTCGAAATGCAGGCCAGCGACCGCGCTCACCGCATCGGCCAGGACAAACCCGTCTTTGTTTACAAACTGATGATGCGCGATTCGGTCGAAGAAAAAATCCTGCAATTGCAGGAACGCAAACGCACGCTGGTCAAACAACTGATTTCCACCGAAGCAGGCTTTTTCAAATCGCTGACGGCTGACGACATCGCGGCGCTGTTTTCTTGAGGTATGGACATCAGGAAAACAGGTTCCTTCCTCTGAAAGGCGGGAATCGCTTGTACCGAATTGCTCAGCCAATGGTTAAACGAAAGCCCGTCATTTCATCATACTGCTTGCAAGTATTGGCCAATTCCTCTGGCGGAGGCGGCGCGGCGATGCGGACTTCGACCGTGCTGCGTTCGCGGTGCAGGCTGGGTTGTTTCAGCAAGCGCCATTCGGCGGGGATGATCTTCTTGGCAAGTTCAATCAGATTAAAGGTGTTGACGTTCGGGCGAATGCGCAGCCGGTGGCCGGTGGCATTGGCCATCGCTTGGACGGTGCGTTTCTGCCGCAATCCGAGTTCGGGCGTCATAAAGGCGAGTTCCAGATACGCGCCGCGTTCGTCCGTTTTCAGTTTGATGTTGGAAGGCTGCCAGGTTTCGGGCGCGAAGCTGAAGGCTTCTTCGATGATTGGGATGGCGCGCTTTTCATTGAGCGGGCGGTTGCCGGCGGCGGGCGTGAATTCCAACTCCGCTTCGTTGGGAAGCGTGGACGGCGGCGCGGAGTTTTCAACGGCGACCGGCGCGGCGACGGGTTGCGGCATCTGCACGCGCAGCCGAAAGCCCGTGCGTTCTTGAAAGGCCGTCATTGCGGCGTCGGCGATGCTTTCCGCAATCGCCGCTTCCAGTTTGATGCCGACTTCTTTTTTGTCCAGGTGAATGGCGGGCGCTTTCAAGCGTTCGGCGTCGGGCGGCAACAGTTCCAACGCGACTTCGGCCAGACGGGCTTGGTGCGGTTTTTCGTTGATGGTGTACGTCCAGCCGGTTCCGGCAATGACGGCTTCGCATTGTTCGCGGTAACGTTCGCGCGCCACATCCGGGAATTCAAACATCAGCCGCAAAGTGTGCGTCGCGATGTCGTAGCCTTTGTGATAGAGGCCGGTTTCCGGCGGTAGTATCGTTTCCACGCGCGTCATCAACTCCTGTGGTGTGGCGAAAAACAGGCCGTCTTTCGGTTCTTCTTTTTCTTCAGGCGCGACCAGCCGGTAACGATGCGGGCGGGCCTTGGGGCGGCGAAAGTCTTCGCTGTCGTCCAGCAAACGCATCAACTCGCCGTACTGTTCTTCATCCCAGCCGTGCTCGCCGTACCACAGATTCAGCAACTCAGTTTCGCCGAAAAGTTTTCCCTCTTCGCCACGCTCGCGCAGGAATGTTGCCAATCGTTGCAACGAAGCTTCATTGAGTTTGTCGCCCTGACCGATTGCGGCCACTGTCCCTGAATGCGGATTGCGGATTGCGGATTTTGTGATGAGTCTGCTTGCGCCGAAGCTGACGGTATCGCCGGTGCGCGGCAAATGAATGGCGCGGTAGCGCGTGCCTTGTCGCCGCAGCAAATCGCGCAGAGCTTCGCGGGCGTTGCCGTCGCCGTGAACCAGCACGATTTCGCGCGGATTGATGGCTTCGATCAATCCGGAGATTTCGTTGCAGTCGGCATGCGCCGAAAGCGAATACTTGGCCACGGAACATTTCACGTCCAGCGTTTTTCCGGCAATGGTCAGTTCGCGAGTTTCGGCGTCGGCCAACTGAAGCAATTGGCGTCCAGGCGATTCTTCGTCCTGATAACCCGTGATGGCGATGCCGTTGCGTTCGTCGCCGACCAGATGCGGCGCGTAAAACGCCGAAGCTCCGCCGGTCAGCATTCCCGAACTGGCGATGATGACGCAGGCGTCGCCGGCCAACACTTTCTCGCGTTCGGCAGGCGAAGCGACCGGGCGAATTTCGTCCACCACGTTGAAAAACGGATTGCCGTGTTTTTCGATCAGCCGCCGCGCATACGGCGTTTGGTGCGCGGGGAATTGCGAATAGACGCCGCAAACGGTTTTGACCATTCCATCAATCCAGACCGGAAAGCTGCCGAGTTTTTTCGAGCGAAACTGTTTCAGCAGCATCAGCATCACTTCCTGCGCGCGTCCGATGGCGAAGGCTGGAATCAGCAGTTTGCCGCGATTTTCAATCACGCCCGCAACCATTTCGAGCAGGCGTTGTTCTTCCAGTTCGCGCGGCGAATGCAGCCTGTCGCCGTAAGTTGATTCAATCACCAGCACATCGGGTTTGAATCCGGCGGGCGGCAACATTCCGGGAACAGTCAATTGATCTCCGACGGCGATGTCACCGGAAAACAGCACGCGGATCGAACGCCCCTGTTCAATGCCTTCGATGCCGACCGAAGCCGCGCCCAAAATATGCCCGGCGGGAAACCAAGTCGCCGTCACGCCAGACCGACCAAGTTCCAGCGGCGAACCAAACGGAATCGGCGTCATGCTTTCGAGCAAGCTTTCGACGGCGGCGGGCGAATAAAGCGGCAACTCCTGCTCGCTTTCGGCTTTCGACCGCATGATGTTGATCGAATCGCGCATCAAGACTTCGACCAATCCGCGCGTCGCCGCCGTCGTGTAAATCGGCACGGCGGGAAAATGCTGGTGCAACACGGGCAAAGCTCCGCTGTGATCCATATGCGCGTGCGTCAGCAAGACTGCGTCGAGTTGTCCGGCGTGAGTTTTTTGGCCCTCTTCTCTGATTGCCGCGAGGTCGGGCAGGCGATGTTCGCCGCTCATTCGCATTCCGCAATCCACCAGAATGCGCGCGGAACCGATTTCGACAATGGCGCTGCTGGCTCCGATTTCGTTGCCCCCGCCCAGAAAGGTGATGTTCATATCGCTTTTAAGAAAATGTTCTTCCACGAAGCCACACGAAAAACCACGAAGACTTTCGACAGGATGCACAAGATTTTTTCAGGATTGACAGAATCAGCAGTGAATCGTGTGAATCCTGAACCAGGTCTCGTTAATCCTGTTTTTGTTTCTTCGTGTTCCCTTCGTGTGCCTTCGTGGGAGAACAGTTCTTTTTCTTGATGTCCATCGCCGTGGTTTAAGCGACGGCGAAATCTGTGTATTGGCGTAACTCCGGCGCATGAAATGCCAGCACGATGTCTTGTTTGGGCACTCCGGCTTCGATCAATTGATCTACGAAGCCAATGTCTGTCCAATCTTCTTCAACCCAGATTTTGCCGTCTTTGACACGCGCTTGAATGATTGTCGAATTCTGGCGCTGGCCATTTTTCCATCCCAATCGAAGCCAGATGTAATGGCCATTTTCGTCATCGGCAATCAGCAGCTTTTCAACGCCGGGAACAGGCTGTCGCCGCGAAATGTCCACATGCTCTTTCAGAATTCGTTTTACGGCCTCTTTGTAGTTCGTCATTTTGTCCATTGTGCGACCTCCTCTGTTTGAATGTTCACGATCAAAAACGGCAGTTGATACTTTTCGACAATCAGCACGACTTCTTCCCGAAGGAAAAAGCGTTCCCAAATGTCTGCGCTGACGGCCAGGTAAAGTTTGCGCTCCGGCTCGCTCAATTGCAGGTACGTTGAATAAAGCTCGAACTGGCCAAGCGCAGTTTGCAATTCGTGAATCGGCGATGGACTGAGAAAGCTTTTGATTTCGACGACAATCTTTTCCACACCACGTTCGGCGGCGATTATTTTGTCAGCCCCCAAGTCCGCGCGCAGAGTTATTTTCTTGTACGAAATTTCAAACGGGTCAGCCGTAATCCGCCAGCCGTCTTTGACCAGAGCATTTTTGACCGCGTCGTGAATCTTGTCGCGCTTCGACATAAATGTTTCCTTTTCTGAATGCGCGGCAAGGGTAAAGAAAATCAGCGCCGAGAGCAAAACGAAGAAAAACGCGAAATTGAAAAATAAATTCGACCGCTTCGCGGTGAGGATTGAGGCGTCTTCATTGATGGCCCGAGTTAAGGGGCTGGTGCTAACGCACCTGCGCGAAGCGCGCACCGCCC
>CAZRXE010000701.1:0-2534 GCA_964603695.1 uncultured Heliomicrobium sp. | reverse complement strand
GTCGCGATGACGATGTATGCTTGTTTGCTCGCGTTCAATTGGGTCAATTCCAAAAAGCAAACGCCGCTGCCGTGTGCTATAGTGCGGCGCGGTCGCAGTCAGCGATCAATTACAAAGCAAAGAGGTATTTAGCTTATGAGGCGATTGGTGATTTCGGTCATGTTGGCCGTTCTGGCTACCGTCAGCGTAGCCGCTCAGAATTCCAAACCGGAAAACAAATCCACACAGCAAAATCAGTTTTTCCCTGTTGATCAGGTTAAACCGGGCATGCGCGCCATCGGCTACACGGTTTTCACCGGCAGCGAACCCAAAAAATTCGAATTGGAAATCCTGGGCGTGCTGACGGGCTTTCCGAATCCGGGCCAAAACGCCGTGCTGTCCAAACTACTCGGTGAAGAACTGAATCACACCGGCGTCTTTCAGGGAATGAGCGGATCGCCGGTTTACATTGACGGCAAACTGCTGGGCGCGGTCGCTTTCGGTTATCAATTCGCCAAAGACCCGATCGCCGGCATCACGCCCATTGGCGATATGATCTCCGTCTTCGAGCAGCGGAAAAATGGCGACAAAGAAGCCAACCAACCGCGTTCGATGTCCTTTTCCGAAATCTCCTTCAACGAAAATTCCAATGAGTTCAAAGACTTCGTTAATGGTCTGAGCGGCTCAGCAAAAGCAGGCGCACAGGCTGTGGCTTCAGTGCCGAACGGACAAGTGTTGATGCCGATTGCCACACCGCTTTCGATCACGGGCGTTTCGCCCGAAGTGGTCTCGCGGTTTGCGCCGCTGTTTCAAACCTGGGGCTTCACGCCAGTGGCCGGTGTTTCGAGCGCCGCGCGCATCACCGACCTGAAAAAAGCCGATGCCAATACATTGAAGCCCGGCTCGACGATTGTCGTGCCGCTGGTGCGCGGTGATTTTTCGGTCGCGGCGGCGGGCACTGTTACTTACCGCGACGGCAACCGGATTTACGCTTTCGGCCATCCGTTTTTGAGCCTGGGCGTTTCGGAATTCCCCATGCACGAAGGCGAAGTGGTGACGGTGATGTCGAGCCAGGCGACTTCGTTCAAACTGAGCTTTCCGACCGAAATGGTCGGCACGATTCGCGGCGACCGTTCGACAGGCATTTACGGCGAACTGGGAACCGCACCGCGCATGATCCCTGTGGAGATCACGCTGAAAACCAGCCGCGACAACCGGCAGAGCTACAAATTCGAGGTCGTCGCCGACCGCTTCTTGACACCGATCCTGATGCAAATGACGCTGATTTCCACGCTGACTTCGACAGAACGCACCATCGGCGATTCGACTTTGCAACTGCGCGGCAATCTGAAACTGAAGGGCCAACCTGAAGTCAATTTTGAAAACCGGCTGTCGGTTTCGATGAACGCGCCGCTGGCTGCAGCCTTCGCCGTTTCGAAACCGATTGCGGCGCTCTTCAACAGCGGCTTCGGCGAAATGCAGTTTGAAAAAATCGCGCTCGACATTACTTCGCGCGACGCTCGCAACACAGGCCAGCTCGAACGCCTGTGGATCAACCGCACCGACGTCAAGCCCGGCGAGAAAATTGAAATTCACGCCTTCGCCCGCACAGACAGCGGCAGCGAGTACGTCGAACGCATCCCGGTGGAAATTCCAGCGGATGCGCCGCTCGGCGCGCTGCAAATCGTCGTCGGCGACGGTGCGGCCATTCAAGCCAACGAACCGCGCACCGGCATCAATCCGAAATCGCTCAATCAACTCGTCCGCGAACTGAACAAAATCCGTAAATCCGACCGTCTTTACGTCAAGCTGACGCGCGGCGACGCCGGAGCCATCATCAACAACGAAGAATTGCCCAGCCTGCCGCCTTCCGTGCTGGCGACGCTCGGTTCGGAACGCACCGTCGGCGGTTATTCGCTGACGCGCTCGGCAACGGTTTATGAAAAAGAATTGCCTCCGGCGGAGTTCGTCATTTCCGGACAACGGACGCTGACGATCAATGTGGTGAATCAATAACCAATAGGTAAAAAGTTATGATCGCAATTCAAGGAACTTATGACGGCAAAACCATCAAACCTCTCCCTTCGGAGCGTTTGCCGGAGGTAAATCGAGAGATTCCGGTGGCTATAGTGTTTCTGGAAGAAGGCGTCAATCAGGAAGAAAGACGTAAGCGTCAACTTGAAACAGCCCTGCGGCTGCGTGCGCAACGCGACGCGATGGAACCTCTCGGAATGACAGTCGCGGAATTGCTTGAGGAAAGCCGTGAACGTTAAAACGATTGCCATTGATGCCTCAGTCGCGTTGAAGTGGTGGCTGCGTGACGAGGATGCAACCGCGGAGGCCGACGAAATACAATTCGGCCTGCTCAGCGGGAACTTAAAGATCGTGGTTCCGGCGCTTTTTGATTATGAAGTCGTCAACACCTTAAAAGTGGCTGTCGTCAGAAAGCGCATCACTGAGGCGTATGCGTTGACAGCCGTTTCCGAGTTGGTCTCTTACGACATTGAACGACACGATATTCGCGCTCTTCAACAATCCGCTTTTCAATTAGCCTG
>CAZRXE010000700.1:0-2060 GCA_964603695.1 uncultured Heliomicrobium sp. | reverse complement strand
GATGTCGCGGTGAATGATTCTGGCTTCGTGCGCCGCCTGGAGCGCGCCCGCCACCTGCACGGTTACATTGAGCGCCTCGTTCAGGCTCAGTTTTCCCGCTGCCATTCGCTGGCGCAGCGTCTCGCCTTCAACCAGTTCGGTGATGATGTACGGCGTGTTCCCGGCTTCTGTTCGGACTTCGCCGATTTCATGAATCGTGATGATGTTGGGATGGTTCAAGGCCGAAACCGCACGCGCTTCGCGCTTGAAGCGGCGCAAGCGTTCGGCGTCTTGAGAGAGAATCTGGGGCAGAACTTTGAGGGCGACATCACGGTCCAGCCTTGCATCACGGGCGCGGTAAACTTCGCCCATCCCGCCCTTGCCCAAAAGCGAAATGATTTCGTAATGCCCGATGCGTTTGCCCAGGAGCGCGGGTGTGTCGGCTTCAATCAGCAGCGGCGCGGCCAGGGCGTAAGCCGGCGCTTCGAGCAAAGTTTGGGCTTGGCGATCGGCGGCAAGTAAGGCTTCGACCTCGCGCCGTAAAGAGTCGTCATCGCCACAAGCCGCATTGATAAACGCAGTCCGTTCTTCAGGCGCGCGTTCGAGCGCCACTTGGAATAAGTCATCCACTTGTCGCCATCGCTCAGGATTGATCATTGCGTCTTTTCCATCGGCATTCGGCCAAGTCAGGCGTGCTGAAATTGTTGTGTTTTTCCTCGTTCGGCAAAGTCTGCAATAGGACGCGCGAATTATAGCCGCGTCGCCGCCATCTCCAAGACCAGCGGCTGACGGCTATTCAGCAATCCGAAAAAAATCTTCAAAAAGCATGATGGGGGTTTCCGAAAACTCTCGCGTTATGCGGTGAAGTCAATTGCCGGCTTCGGGCTAACGGTCACAGCGACCGGTGGCCGCTGACAAGCGGGAGAAGACGGAAGTCACCCGTCGCTTCCAAAGACAAACAGTAGGAGAAATCAAGGAGATAAACCATGTTCAAACTTCAACATTGCTTGAAAGGCGCAATGCTCATGCTCGTTTTGACCGTGCTTGCGTTTGCGCAAACCACGCCCGCCAAATTGAGCGTTGTCATTGGCGAGCAAAAGATCAAATTCACTCCGTCGGGCCAAGTCCAGGAACTGCGGCTGGAGGTTCATAACAATGTCGGCGAGTTGATTTACGACAGCGGCGCGCTTGCTGAAGTCGAAATCAACTGGAATATGCAAACCGGCAACGGCCAGCCGCTCACGCCGGGGCTGTACGCTTACACGCTGTCCATCAAAGCCCCGGACGCCGCAGAGCCGCAGAAGCATCAAGGCCATCTCATCATTGAAAAAGACGGCAACCGCCTCTGGCTCACGACTAAAAGCGATGGCGCGACCGGAGCGGAAGTCGCCGGCGATGAATTGCTTGTTGCGCGCGACGCAGAACGCACGACCACCGGAGCCGGCTATGCTGCTGCGGGCCGGACGCTCGCCGAACGTGACGCGCAGGGGCACCCCCTCGCTGGCGAGACTGTGCCTGCCCTGGCGACCACTTTGTCGGCGCAGGGACTCGACAATTTCTATGGCGTGAACATGGCGGCCTGCGTTCCGACGGGCCAGACGTCCGCCCAGTCGGTCCTGTTCAATTCGGCCGGCGACGCGTCGTTCCGCGACGGGGGGAGCGGTGAGATCATCCTGACCTGCGCCATCCCGTACACGCTCCGCCAGATCACCAAGATGACGGTCAGGTACAAGGATGACGGGGTTCGCGGTGCGGGGTCGCAAGTCGTGACCGCGCTGAGGCAAAAGAGATATGTTTTCAACGGGATTACTGAGGGCGTGGACTCCGCTCCCTCGACGATTGCTGAGGCAGATAGCAATGCTTTCGTCCCTCCAGTCGTGTCTCCGCAGGGGTACAGGGACCACCAAAAGAATGTTCTCCCGACCAACGGGACGCTAACCCTCGATCACCGCCAGTTCTTCTATTACATCCAGGTCAACATGCGCCGGCCGGCCGGCACCACCGGCCCAGTCACCGTGGCGTACGTCACGCTGTTCTAGACGCGGTTGCCGACGCGGAGTGAATGAGCAGGCGTTCCTGCA
>CAZRXE010000699.1:0-5201 GCA_964603695.1 uncultured Heliomicrobium sp. | reverse complement strand
GGCGGCTATCACACCGCCATCATAGGCAAATGGCATCTTGGTCTGGCTTCGCCGGACACGCCGACTGAACGCGGTTTCGATTTCTTTCACGGTTTTCTCGGCGACATGATGGATGACTATTACCATCATCGCCGCCACGACCAGAATTACATGCGGCGCAACTTACAGACGATTGATCCGAAAGGACACGCGACCGACATCTTCACCCAATGGGCGGTTGATTATCTCGCCGAGCGTCGCCGCCAACCGCAGCCGTTCTTTCTCTATTTGGCCTATAACGCGCCGCACGATCCGATTCAACCTCCCAAAGAAAGGCTTGAAAAAGTGAAACAGCGTGAACCGGGCATTACCGAGCAACGCGCCAAACTCGTCGCGCTGATCGAACACATGGACGACGACATCGGACGCGTGCTTGCGGCGCTAAAAGCGAACGAGCAGGAACAAAACACGCTGGTCATTTTCACCAGCGACAATGGCGGGTTGTTGCGAATGGGGGCGAATTGCGGCAACTTGCGCGGCGGAAAAGAAGACTTATACGAAGGCGGCATTCGCGTGCCGATGTTTGCGCGCTGGCCTGGAAGAATTCCCGCCGGCACAAAGACCGAACGCATCGCACTGGCAATGGACGTACTGCCGACGGTTTGCGAAGCGACAAAGGTTCCGGTGAAACACAAGATTGACGGCGCTTCCATTTTGCCGACGCTGCTGGGGCAAAATCAGCCGCCCGCAACGCGTGATTTGTTTTGGATGCGGCGCGAAGGCGGCGCGAAATATCAAGGGCAGGATTATTACGCCGTGCGACGCGGTGATTGGAAACTCGTACACAATTCGCCGTTCGAGCCGCTGCAACTGTTCAATCTGGCCG
The DNA here is from genome assembly GCA_964603695.1 of uncultured Heliomicrobium sp. GTDB lineage: Bacteria > Acidobacteriota > Blastocatellia > RBC074 > RBC074 > RBC074. The sequence goes on along the minus strand of CAZRXE010000699.1, from coordinate 4,336 downwards.
CCGATCCGTTGGAACAACACGATCTGGCGCAAACGGAAACCAAAATTTTTCAGGACCTCGCTGCTGCTTTACGCGCGCAACTCCAACGGGCCGGCGCTGTGCCGTGGCAAAAGGCTGCGCTTCGCGCTCAACGAATAACCAAATAAAAATCACTTCCCTCGTCATGCAAAAGACAAAGTCCACGTATTCACTCTTAACGCTCGCGTGTTTGCTGCTGGCCTGCGCCGCGATGCTCAATCCCTGCCTGGCGCAGACCAAACAAGCCACGCCGAATTTCGTCGTCATTTTGTGCGATGACCTGGGCTACGGCGATGTCGGCGCGTTTGGCAATCCCACGATTCGCACGCCCAACCTTGATCGGATGGCGGCTGAGGGCCAACGCTGGACAAGCTTTTATGTCGCCGATTCGGTTTGCACGCCGAGCCGTTCGGCCCTGCTCACAGGACGCTTGCCGATTCGCACCGGCATGTATTCCGACACGCGCCGCGTGCTGTTCCCGGATTCCGCCGAAGGTTTGCCGTCAAGCGAAATCACTATTGCCGAATTACTGAAAACAAAAGGTTATGCCACAACGGCCATAGGCAAATGGCATCTGGGCTGGCAAACGGAATACCTGCCAATCAAGCAAGGCTTCGATTCGTATTTCGGCATTCCATACTCGAACGATATGGACGCGACGTTCAAATTCAGTACGCGCGAGGAGTATGTTCGCCTCATGAAAAATCCGAAGCTTGAATACTGGAACGTGCCGTTGATGCGCGGCGATAAAATCATCGAACGCCCGGCCAATCAAAACACCATCACTGAACGTTATACTGACGAAGCGATCAAGTTCATCAACGCCAATAAAAACAAGCCGTTTTTTGTTTACCTGGCGCATTCGATGCCGCATATGCCGCTGTTTAGATCGAAGAAATTCGAGAACAAAAGCATTCGCGGACTCTATGGAGATGTGATCGAAGAACTCGATGCCAACGTTGGACGCGTGCTGGACACGCTGCGCAAACTGAAGCTCGACGGCAACACGTTGGTCGTTTTCACCAGCGACAATGGCCCGTGGGCGTTGTTTGATGAACAAGGTGGCTCAGCAGGATTGTTGCGCGGTGCGAAAGGCGGAACGTATGAAGGCGGCATGCGCGAACCGACGATCTTTTGGCAACCCGGCACGATCAAACCGTCGGTCGTAACAGACATTGGTTCGACCTTGGATTTGTTGCAGACGTTTTGTGCCTTAACCGGCATCGCTGCACCATCGGATCGAGTACTCGACGGTTATGACATTAGCCCTGTGTTACTTGGCAAATCCGGCAGTCCACGCCACACGATGTTTTTTTGGCGCGGCTCGAAGCTCTATGCCGTGCGGCACGGCGCTTACAAAGCGCATTTCATCACGAAATCCGAATACGGCACCGATGCGCCTGTTACGCACGCGACGCCGGAGCTTTACAATCTGGACGTTGATCCTTCGGAAAAATGGGACATCGCGGCACAACATCCTGAAGTCGTCGCGGAAATTCGTCGCATTGCCGATGAGCACAAGAAAGCCATTCCGCCGGTAACGAATCATTTGGACAAACGCATCACAGCGCCCAGCGGAAAGTAAATATGAAAAGCATCATTAGCATCTTGTTTATTGAGCTGTTTGCGACGGTGGTTTTTGCGCAAACACCCAACATCGTCATCATTTTGGCTGATGATTTGGGTTATGGCGACGTGCGGAGTTACAACTCTCAATCGAAGATCCCTACGCCACGTTTGGACGCATTGGCGCAGCAAGGCACACGCTTTACTGACGCGCATTCGCCTTCGGCGGTTTGTACGCCGACACGCTATGCCTTGCTGACGGGGCGTTATCCATGGCGGTCGTCATTGAAAGCCGGTGTGCTGCGGCCTTACGACCCGCCGTTGATCGAGGCAAGTCGTTTGACCTTGCCCGCGATGCTCAAACAACGCGGCTACGCCACGGCAATTGTGGGCAAGTGGCATTTGGGTTGGGATTGGCCGACGACGGATGGCAAACCGGCTGCCGTGGCGGCGACGGGAATGGACAATGTGGATTACGCGCGACCGATTGCCAATGGGCCGCTGACGCGCGGGTTTGATTTTTACTTCGGCACTGACGTGCCCAATTACCCACCGTATGTCTTCATCGAAAACGACCGCACGCAAGGCGTTGCCAACGAACCCGCGCCGATGATCAAAGGCGCGATCAATCGCAAAGGCCCGATGGTCAAGGGCTGGGAGCCGGTGAAGATTCTGCCGACGTTGACCGAAAGCGCCGTGAATTACATTGCGTCGCGCGCGAAAAACACACAGCCGTTTTTTCTCTATTTTGCGCTGACTTCGCCGCATTACCCGGTTGTGCCTTCGCCTGAATTCATCGGCAAAAGTCAGGCCGGCGCGTATGGCGATTTCGTCACGCAAACCGATGCAGCGGTCGGCGCATTACTCGACGCACTGAAACAACACGGCCTGGAGAAAAACACGCTGGTCATTTTCACCAGCGACAACGGGCCGGAAGTGGTCGAACTTGAAATTGGTGCTTACGACCGCAAACAACAATCGCAACACGCCAGCATGGCTAATTGGCGCGGCGTCAAACGCGATAATTGGGAAGGCGGCCATCGCGTCCCTTTCATCGCTCGTTGGCCGGGTCATATTGCTGCGAATACAACCAGTGATGCGCTGATCGGGCACATTGATTTGATGGCGACGCTGGCGAGCCTGACGAAAGCCAAATTGTCCGACATGGCTGCGCCGGACAGCTACGATCAATTGCCGGTGTTGTTGGGACGCAAACAACCGGTGCGCGAGACCTTGGTTTATCACCAGATCAACGGACATCTCGCATTACGCAAAGGCTCGTGGGTGTTGATTGATTCGCCCACTTGCGGCGACGGAAACAAAGAGCCGGAATGGTTCCGCCGCGAACGCAACGCGCACGAATGCACCGGCGCGGCGGGCGTGCTTTACAACCTGCGCGATGATCCGGCGCAAACCAAAAATCTGTATGCGTCGCAACCGGACAAAGTGCGGGAGTTGAAAGCGCTGCTCGACACTTATCGGAAGGAAGAACGCACTGCTCCTGCAATCACCAGGTAACAAAGAAGCAATGACCAGACGAATGTTATTCATCCGCCTTATCTGCTGCGTGTGTTTGGGAGTTGTCAGCGCGTTCGCACAAACGCGACAGCGTCCGAACATCTTGTTCATTCTGCCCGATCAAATGCGCGCGCAAGCCTTGGGCTGTATGGGCAATGCGGATGTCAAAACGCCCAACATTGATCGCCTGGCGGCAGAGGGACTGCTGTTCAAACAAACCTTCGCCAATACGCCGGTATGTTGTCCGGCACGCGCCAATCTGTTGACAGGCAAATACGCGCATCGCAACGGCATGGTGGCGAATGATCTGCGTTTGCGTGAAAGCGAAACGACGCTGGCTGAATTGCTCAAAGCGGCGGGCTATCGCACGGGCTTCGTCGGCAAGTGGCATCTGGACGGCGGGCCGCGCGAACCCGGTTTTGTGCCGCCGGGTGAACGAAGGCAAGGCTTTGATTTCTGGGCGGCGCACGAATGTTCGCATCGTCATTTCGATAATCATTACTTCCGCGATGATGCGACACCGATCAAACTCGGCAAATTTGAAGCTGAAGGTTGGACGGATATTGCCGTAGAGTTTTTGCGACAGACGAAAGCACAACCGTTTTTTCTGATGCTGCAAATGGGGCCGCCGCACGATCCTTACAAAGCGCCGCCGCAATACGAAGCTTTATATGATCCGCTCAAACTGATGATGCGTCCGAACTGGGTGGAGGGCACGCGCCTGGGCAGCCGTCAGGACATCGCATCGTATTACGCACAGATCACCGCCATTGACGATCAAGTCGGACGCCTGCTGCAAACGCTCAAAGATTTACAACTCGACGAGAGCACGATCGTTGTTTTCACGTCGGATCACGGCGATATGCTCGGTTCGCAAGGCTTGCGGCTCAAACGCAAACCGTGGGAAGAGTCCATTCGTGTGCCCGGCATCATTCGCTACCCGCGCCGCATCAAGGCCGGCCAACAAACCGATGCTATTTTGACGCACGTGGATTTCGCGCCGACTTTATTGAGCTTTTGCGGATTGAAGCCGCTGCGCACGATGCAAGGCACTGATCTTTCGCGGCTGATGCTGGGCCAAACACAGCGCGCGTCTGATTCGGCTTTCTTCCAAATCTTTGGCCCTTATGACGGTGACGAAACGTCTGCGGGCTGGCGCGGTGTACGCACGGCGCAATACATGTACGCGCGCCAACGCAAACAGCCATGGGTTTTGTACGATCTTGTGCGCGAC